>JABDKK010000217.1 GCA_013002265.1 Candidatus Nitrosopumilus sp.
CCATATCATTGTCAACCCCATCCATGGATGACTGGTATAATTTCTGTTGAATTAAGTAGATTCTAGTTTGAAAGATATTTTGTATGATGAAATTATTTGAGATGTAGATTTTAAAGATCAGTCATTCCAAGACTAGCCTGTTGTTGAGCTAATTCTATCATGTAAATTTCAATATACCCTCCAGCCATTAGGATACCTAACATTATTCCAATTTCAATAAGAGTTGGTTTAACGTATAGAATTAAATTATTTTTTTTAGCAACTGCTACAATCAAGATATAACTTCTAGAAATTCCTAGAGAATATGCCACAAGTTCCATGAATCCAAAAGGAGATAAGAAAAGGACTGAAAGTGGTTGAATTTCAGATAAATGAGGGGCAGTAACAACTATAGAGGCAAAAGCAAATCCAGTAGACCAGGCTGAAAAAAGTCCCCATGCAACACCAAATCCAGGAATAAACATAGGCAGGGCTAGAGTAGTATTGTGACTAAATATTCCAAATGCATCAATGTCTAAGATAAGGGCTTCAAATTCTTCCATGAAAGCATTTGCCTCATCTTCACTTACAGTGGACATTGAACCAACATAAAAAGCAGCAGTGAAAAACCCTAAAAATACAAAAAATGCAATAATTCTATTTTTTTCCAAATTACAATTTTTTCCAAAGTGGTATCAAGTACATTATAATAAAATTTAGTAAAGATAGTTTTTTAAATTGATCTAAGATCATTTTTTATTAATTAGACTAATCTGTTCATCAGAAGTTGTTCTAAAAAAAATTTACATCAGAAGGGTATATTTTATCTTCATATTCAACTACAAATCGATAATTATACTTTGCATCAGATTCTAAATTGGAAATATTCACCAAATGTTCCACATGAGACATTATCAAATATTTAATTAGAAAAAGTGTCAATAATTCCATATTTTATCGTAGGATTTACAGGTATTGCAGTATTCATGACATTATTTTTAAAAATATTTGTGGCTTTGATATTTTCAAATCCTACAGGGCTAGAGATAGTTGTAAAATTATGAGTTAACATTAACAAGTAGAAAGTACAAAATAATAGCGCACACTATTCCAATTATAGAAATTTTTGTGTTATTTTGTAATTTCAATTAATATAATTTAGTAATTTAAAGTATAAATAAATGATGTTTAAAATTTCTAAAACAGCTGTAATAAATATACAAACAACAATCAATAGGAGTAGTGAGAATTTTTGGAAGATGAACTAATCAATCATAACACAAATCACAAAATGATAAAAAAATCAACATTTACTAGTTTGGTTGTTGTACTAGTAATTTTAATTGCCATAGCGTCTTTTTTTGCAGGCTCTTATGTTACAAATTTAGATTCAGACAAACTTACAAAATCATATCTTAATGACGCAATTTCAAAACTAGAATTAAAAATGGAAAATAATGTAAAATCTCCAAATCAGCCAAATACGAAACCAGTGAAAATTTCTATTGATGATGATCCAATGAAAGGGAATCCAGATGCAAAAATTACTATCATAGAATTTTCAGACTATGAATGTCCATTTTGTGGAAGATTTTATACAAATACCCTCCCATTAATTGAAGAGAATTATATCAATACAGGACTAGTCAATTTTGTTTATAGGGATTTTCCAATCCAGAGCATTCATGATAATGCACTACCGGCTGCTCTAGCCACAGAATGTGCTGATGATCAAGGTAAATTTTGGCCATACCACAATATGATATTTGAAAATAAAAGTACATGGGAAAAGCTCAATGGAACAAATTTACTTAAAGAATTTGAACAATATGCAATCGTTTTAGGACTAAGCACTGAAGAATTCAATTCATGTTTGGAATCTGGAAAGCATCTTGAAGAAGTAAAAAAGGATCTTCAGGATGGTCGAGATTATGGAGTTACAGGTACTCCAGGGTTCTTTGTAGGAAATGATGAATTAGGATATGTTGAATTAAAGGGAGCCCAACCATTTGAGAGTTTTCAAAAAGTCATTGATAGAATGTTAATGCAGTAAAATTACTTATGTGAAAATTTAGAATGTTTTTCATTAGATTGTCATGTAAGAAATATTGCTGGAATTATAATTGACATTATGATAATTATCCCAATCACAAAAAATTTTTCAGTCTTTTCCAATCTTTCTCTAAATTTTTGTTATGGTACTAACAGATTAAGTTTTCAAACTATAATTAACTAGTACAACAATAAAACATCAACTCCTATTGCGAGGATTTCTTCAAGAGAATCAAAAATATCTATAAATTTTTTATGGGAATGGAGTTTTAATAATTCTATTTGCAACTAAAAACATCAACGCTACAGGTATTCCAGTACCTATAAAAATTCCAACCAAAACTAAACTATCTTTTTTAGACATTATTATTCAGAGTTAAATGTATGTTATATTTCTAGCAATTCGAAATTGTTTTCTGTATTTTGCAGTACGTGGTTTAACTCTTAATTTAAAACCGCAACAAGGACATGTTAGTCCTTTCCAAATAATAAAAAGACTACATTTGAAACATCTTTTTTGTCCTGAAAGGTATCTTGAAGAATTTTTAGGTTTTTTTGCCTTATAATTAATGCATATATCCTTACAAGCCATAACATAAAAAATTCTTGTTTAGTTATCAATCTTGTTTTTACTAGTACTATGTTAAAACAAAAACTACGATAGTTTAATTTTAAAAATTTATTGTAGTTTCTCTTGATATATTACGATCATTGCTTTTCTTTCAAGATCTTCAACAAATTGGAGTACTGACTGTTGTTGTTTTTGCTGTAAAAGATTTGTCTTAATTTGGTTTGAAACATCATAAAATATTGTTGTATTTCCAGTTTGTGCCTTTATCATGTCTATATTTTGCTCAAAAAAGATCTTTGCTTCTTCATCTGTAACTAGAATATCTTCATCTGAGAACTCGTCAGTTAGCATCTCATTAATTATTAATTCTTCTTGAAATCTTTCCAAAGTTTGTTCATAAGTAGTTCCAAACTCTGCTAATTTTTCCTCAAATTGCTCCTTCGTTAATCCATTTTCAATATATGATTTTGTCAGTTTTTCTTCTGTATCTGCCAGAGTTATTGTAATATTACGATTTTCTGCCTCATCTAAAAGTAAAATCTTTGTAATAATCATATCCAATGCAGAAACACCATCCAGTGTTTGTCCTTGTGTTAAACCTGCTTTTATGACATCATTTACTTCATTTTGTCTTATTTTTTGATCATTTATTTCGGCTACAACTGGATTGTCATCAAATTCTAAATTTTTTGTATTTTGATTTAGATGTATATTTTCATTAAAATCTATTTTTTCAATATATGAACCTGCAAAAAAAGATGATGCTGAAGATATGGATATCACTAAAACAAGTAATACAATAAAGGTTGATTTTTTCACCACCACGTTGTTAATTTGTTTTTCATATTCCAAAAATTTTCACTATGTAAAATAATTTCATATTAGTATATTTATTGTATATGAAATTTTTAATTTATAATTTTAAAAAGTTAAAACATTTTAGTTTTATTGTTGTACTAGTAATTTTTAATTTAATTTTATAATTTTGAAATAATGTTAATTAGATTTTTATTCAATCAAAGTTGTTTTAGCTTGTGAAATATTTATTTATAATTATTTTATTTTCAGGAATTTTTGTATCTTCAGCATTTGCTCAAGAACAAAAGAATCCATCATTAATTATTGATACATTAGAAATTCCTCATATGGAATTTAACACAGTATTACGTGAGGCACCAATTAGAGTATTAGATGACACTCATGCAGTAAGTTGGCAAGTTACTATTGATAATAATTTACTTTATGCAAATCCTAATGGTAATGCTGTACTGAGATTGTATGATCAGGAAAACCGTGATGAATTTATTGAAGTAGGAATGGGTTCACAACCTGACAACAAATTTTGGGTTGCAGTACAAACACCAAAAGAAGGATATGTTGTAGTTCACAAAGATTTGGATAGAGGCTGGTACCCTGAAGCAAAATCTATCATATCTTATACTGATAGAGCAGGTCTAACAGTCAATAATGGCGCACGAATTGTAGTTACCAATTTGGATATTGGCAAATTTGCAGTTCATTCTTACTCTGTTCATGGAATGGAAGGCTCTACTGATCCTCCTGCAGTAAATTCTGGAAGTATGATTATAGAATTTCTATCAGGAGATCCTGCAAAGAACATATTTGCATTATATCCGTTTTACATGGCAGCAGGAATAGGAATTATCGTCGGAGTATTATTTCTAACAAAAAAGAGAGATTAAATATAATTTATTTTTGAGAAATATCTGTTAGACTCTTCATGGACTATTCAAAGCCTGCATAAACTGTTGATTATTCATCATGTTCTGCATCATTTGAGGGTGCATCATCATGTTATTCATCATCTGTTGACGTAATTCTGGATCATCCATCATACTATTCATCATTGGACTCATCATGTTGCCCATCATTCCCTGCATATGCCAAGGATTGTTCATCATCATATCATGCATGTTCTGCATTACTTGAGGATCATTCATCATTTGATTCATCATGTTGTTCATCATTTGTGGATTGTTCATAGTCCAATTACTGTTCATCATAGTTCCCATATTCATCATGTTCATCATTTGATTATTGTTCATCATGTCATACATCATCTGTGGGTGATTCATCATGTCATACATCATTTGTTGCCTTTGTTCAGGATCATTCATTGCAGTTCCCATAGCACTCATGTTATTCATATTTGACATCATTCCATGATTCATTCCCATCATGTTACCCATCATCATTCCTTTGCCCATCATAGAACCACCCATCATGTTGTTTCCCATCATGTTGTTTCCCATCATGCCTTGGTTCATTCCAGAGCCCATCATGTTACCATTCATCATATTATTTCCCATCATGTTATTGTTCATCATCATATTGCCCATCATATTTCCAGTCATCATTTTACCATTCATCATATTCATCATCATTCCATTGTTCATCATGTCTTGCATCATCTGAGGATTGTTCATCATAGTATCCATCATCTGTTGTCTTAGTTCAGGATCATTCATCATTCCCATCATTCCGTGATTCATTGTACCTCCCATCATCATATCCATCATAGTGCTATTTCCTCGCATTGTCTGAATCATTGGTTGGTGTTGTGCCATCATATCCATCATTTGTTGTCGTAGTTCTGGATTATCCATCATTGTGTTCATCATAGGACTCATCATTTGAGGATGATTCATCATGGTTGTTTTCATTTGATCAGTCATTGTCTGCAAATGCTGAGGATCATTTGCCATAGTATCATACCAAAGTTTTCCAGTTTGCTGATTGCTTAACATGCTATTCATTACACGTTGCATTTGTTGAGGATCATTTGTCATCATGTTCATATCCCAATTACCCCATCCTCTATCTGCCAATCTTAGATAGCTGTCAGGATTTACACATGCAGGCATTCCCATATTTTTCATCATGAGAACCTTACCATCAGCACATACGATTTGGTTTGGATTTGTTCCCATCATCATCTGTTGTCTAGGAGTCATCATGGTTTGTGCCATAACTTGCTCAGAAAGTAACGATAGTGAAATTGTAGCAATAGTGAAAATTAAGATTACAGAAAATAATGCATTTTTCATACTTTATTGATAGTGTTTTTGTTAAATTTAAAGTATATACCATATTTCACAGATGATTCTCAGATAATGTAATGAGAATTATGCTGACTCGGATTGTTTTAGGTCATTTCTAGCGTCTTTAATGATTGAGAATGATGACTGTAAAAAGAGACTAGCAATTATTCCAGCTACTATAAGGTCAGGGTATGATGTTCCTGTTAAAAATACAAAACCTGCGCCAACTATTACCAAAATATTACCTAGTGCATCGTTGCGACTAAAGAGCCATACTGCACGTACGTTGGCGTCACCCTTTCTATGTGGAAGCAATATGATTACAGCGAGTACGTTTATCAAAAGTGCACCAAAGCCAAAGACTCCCATCATTCCAGCTTCTGGAACATGCAAAACTTGTGTACGATATATTGTATAACCAAGTACTGCTATTCCCATTGCACCAAGAAAGATTCCTTGTAGAAGAGCAGAGCGAGCACGTAATTTCAAACCCCACCCTATTGCAAGTAGTCCTAAGAATGTGATTGAGCCATCTCCTAGAAAATCAAGTGCGTCAGCTTTGAGTGCTTGTGAATCTGCCAAGAACCCACCAATCATTTCGGCAATCCCGTAACCTACGTTGATTAAAACAACAACCCATAATGCGCGTTTGTATGCAGGGGTGATATGAGCTAGATCTTTTGGTAAATCATCATCGTCTGGCATTAACTTTACCTCTCAAATTCAATTAGAGTTAAATAATAACATATCATTAATTAATGATATGTTAAAACAAGAAACAGACAAACTTGAATTAAAAGCAAAACTGTTTCGAGGTTTTGGAGATATGACAAGACTATCCATACTAGAATCCATCATAGATGAAGAAAAGACAGTTACAGATATTTCTCAAAAAATAAAGCAAAGCCAATCAAATGTGTCTAACCATCTATCATGTTTACTAGAATGTGGGCTTGTGAAGATTAGAAAAGATGGTAAAAATAGGTTTTACAGTATTGGAGACAAACGAGTTGTCAAACTTCTCAAGCAAGGAGACGACATATTATCGGATATTGCAGATGGAATCTATTCCTGTGTGAATTACAAGAAATAATTTGATGGTTTATTTCTTAATTTCTTCCCAGTATTTTTCCATCATCGCATTCTCAGAATAAATAAAGTTCCAACAATTAATGGAGATAATCCACCTATTGTCTGATAGAGGATTTTTGTAGAATAGTATGTTTTGTTGATTGTATAACAATGATCTTTCCAACTTTCTCCCTCTATTTGATCACAGTTTGGTAAAGATTGATTTCCTGCATACCAAGATACATCTTCAATATATCCTCCAAAAATACTACCAACTATAGCACCTAGTATCATACAGCCTATAACATAGAGAATATTTGACATGACCTAATTCAAGATTTTTTCTCGAGTTCTTCTTTTACTTTTTCAATTTGTTCATTAGTAAATGGACTGATAAATCCGTCATCAAATAATTTCACTGCGATAGGTTTTAACAACTCTGAAAATTTTTTGTCAGTATCCTTCATTTCAAATCCAGAAGATATCGTTATCGAACCTCCTCCTTTTGCATTATATTTGATTAATGCCTTATCCCACACTTCTTTGAAATTTCTTTCAACGTTTCCAGAATAAAAAAATACCAAACCTGCCAAATATCGATAAAATCCAAAATTTGTGGGAAAATTATACTTTAACAGAATGTCATTGATCATAACTTCAAATTTTCTACCCTCTTCTTGCACATGTGCAAGATGTTGATTTCTTAATTCAAAAATTGCTCCTTCATATTTCAATATTGGAGCAATTAGAGGCTTGATCACATCATCTAATTTTTTAAATTCATCATGTTTTACTAAATCTCTCCTAACTTTGATGAAGCTAACCAAATTGATTACAGTGTATTCTCGAAAAACATTTCTCACCATACTTGCATGTTGTCCTGTTTCTGTTAGTTTTGGAAATTCATCATACACAGTCATTAATCGTATCCACACAGTACATAATCTGAGCATATCTGACTCAAATTTTTCTAATTCCGACATATTACTCTGAAAATACTTTCATACATTTAAGAAAATGGATTTCCAAATATTTCTAATTCCATCTAGTTCCACAATCATTACATTTCCATTTAGGATCATCCCATGATACACAACATCCGCCCAAAACGATTTCTTTTCTCTCTAGTTCTCCTTCAAGTTCTTTCATATTAGCAGGGAGTCCCCAAAGAATTTTTGCATGGTTAGTGCTTTGACAGTTTGGACATTTTCTTTTTGTCACCATGTTGTCAATTCAAGTTTTTGTGCATAATTAAGTCCACTTCTACAATGAGGACAACGTTGTACATAGCGAGAATGAATGTGAAACATATTTCCACATCTAGTACAACCATAAATTTGGTGTAAAGATATCATGAATTAGATTAATTGTAATATCATATACGTATTTTTTATAATTATAAAAGTAGTATATACAAAAAAAGTAACGTAGCTAACGTTAAAGTAACGTCATATTGACGTAGCTAACGTTACTTTTTCTAGAACTACTCTAAAATATTATAATTATAATTCACTAATAGACATGAATTACAGTTGATACTGTAACATCTTGTAGAAAATTTTTCAAAGTGTCAAAAAAGTGTGTAAAAATCGTGCCTAAAATAAAAATCAGTCCCATAATAAATTACTGAATTTTACAAACTGTATCAGTTTGAATTATTTTTGTCTATAGTCTGTTTTTTAAAGAAAGAATTATTCATGTTAAATTCATTCTCAATAGTTTTTCTTCTCTCTCTGCTCTCTGCTTTGATTTGTCTTAGTTGTAATTTTATAGAATCGCGTTTCTCTTTTTGTAATCTATCTTGTTCTTCTTTTTCTAGATCAAGTGGTTCAAACTGTTTGCATTCAGAACCATAGTGACCAATCTTAATCCATTTACCATCTATCCGCACATATGCAACTAGTCTAGTACAATCTACATCACATTCTTCGTGATAATTTCGGTAAACC
>JABDKK010000036.1 GCA_013002265.1 Candidatus Nitrosopumilus sp.
ATCTTACAATGTGTTGTTCTACTTCTGGCATCTTGATTGTCGCAAGGTTATCTTTGATTGATTTTCCTGTAACTGTAATGCAGTCTTCATTAAGTAGCCCTTTTTCAAGAAGTTTTTTTAATACAAATGGGATTCCACCAATCTTATCTAGCGAATTCATCACATAATTTCCACCAGGTTTCATATCTGCCAAATGAGGTGTTTTCTTTCTTATTCTCTCAAAATCATCATAAGTTAATTTTATGTTTACTTCGTTGGCCAATGCTAGCAAATGTAATATTCCATTAGTTGATCCTCCAACAGAGTTTAGCATTGTAATTGCATTTTCAAATGCCTCAAAACTCAAAATTTCTTTTGGTCTTATATTCATCTCTAACAATCTAGCACATGCGACACCTGTATCGTACACCATCTTATCTCGTCTATCATCTTCTGCAGGAGGACTGGCACTTCCTGGTAATGCAAGACCTATTGCCTCAGAAATTGATGCCATGGTGTTTGCTGTAAACATTCCCCCACAAGAGCCTGAATTTGGACATGCTGTATTCTCAATATTTTTTAGAGATTCAAGGGATAATTGTCCTGAATCATATGCTCCAACAGCTTCATACACATCAACAATTGTAAGCTCCTGACCATCAAGCATTCCTGGCATAATTGTTCCACCATAGACAAAAACTGATGGTATATTTAATCGAGCCATTGCCATCATAGTTCCTGGCAAACTCTTATCACATCCTGCAATTCCAACCAGTGCATCATACTGATGTGCTCTAACCATTAATTCAATAGAGTCAGCAATTACTTCTCGTGATACCAATGAAGATTTCATTCCTTCATGTCCCATTGCAATTCCATCACTTACCGCAATAGTTGAAAACTCTCTAGGTGTTGCACCTGCATCTGTTACACCTTGCTTAGCTTTGAGGGCTAATCTTGGAAGGTGAATATTGCACGGAGTTGCCTCATTGCCAGTATGACATACACCGATAAATTGTTTAGACAAGTCATCGTCATTTAATCCCATAGCTTTGTACATTGCTCTTTGTGGCGCTCTGGAAGTGCCTTCAACAACATTTTTGCTGGAAATTTCCATGATATGTAATCCCAGATTGCTATAATTTAGACTTTATTCAAAGTACATGGTTTTCTTTTAGAATCAGTCTTATCATTTAGGGTTAGATACAGAAGAAAAAAATATCAATTATCTCGTTTTGATACGAGTTAACATTTAGTCTTATTCTATATTGAAACTAACT
Source organism: Candidatus Nitrosopumilus sp. (assembly GCA_013002265.1). Taxonomy (GTDB): domain Archaea; phylum Thermoproteota; class Nitrososphaeria; order Nitrososphaerales; family Nitrosopumilaceae; genus Nitrosopumilus. The sequence continues at coordinate 1,260 of JABDKK010000036.1, forward strand.
TTAATCTCATCATGTCATATGTTGTTAAAATTTTTCACTCCTCTCCAAATGTACCATGTTGCTACTGTCCTATATGGAACCCATTTTTTTGCAATTCTGAGAATGGTTTCATCATCTGGCTCCTCTGACATTGAATACATCGTCTGAATTCCTCTTCTCAATCCCAAGTCTCCCAATGGAAGTATGTCCATTCTTCCCAAGCCAAAAATAAGAAACATTTCTGCAGTCCACCTTCCAACACCTCTAATTTTTGTCAATTCTGAAATAACGTCTTCATCATTTTTTTGTTCGATTTGTCTGAAATTGAGTTGTTTTGATTCTATTTTATCGGAAATGTCTTTGATATATTCAGATTTCATTCTTGAGATTCCTGACGAGCAAAGATCTGAATTGGACATATTGATTACATCTATGGGCCTGGGAAATTTGCCAAACAAGTCACGAAATCTTTTTGCAATCACCTTTCCTGCAGCGTCAGATATTTGCTGAGTAATTATAGCCTCAACCAGTGCTTCATATTTATTTCTGATAACCCTTATTTTACATTGACCTACATCGCTAATGATTTTCCGCATTTTGGGATCTTTTTCCAAAACAGTTATGGCTTTATCAAATTCCAATAAACGTCAAAATAATCAGAACCTGTTTTCTTAAAAGTCTCTTTGCATCAGATCACCTGAATTGTTGACTTTTTATCTCATTCTCAAAGATATTCACATGCCAAACTTTTCAAAAATGAGTGGTTTTTTATTTTTTAACAAACAAAGATCTGAATTGGCCAAAACAAAATCTACCTATTGATTCTCAAAAAATCATGCATTATGAGAAATTACTTGAACTCAATCAGACGTAGTGCCTCAATTGCAGACCGTTCCTTGTCCTTGATTTCTAGCATCAAGTCAAAGTCAAAACCTGCAAGTTCTGACATGGTTTTTCTAAAATGTTCTGAATTTAATTTGCCCACATGCTTGCCAATCTTGCAACCGCCTTGCTGCGAACTATAATCAATCATTGGTATGCCATCACGGTTTTTCCAAGTTACAGATATCTCTCGAAAAGCATCCGCAACTGTTTGATCC
>JABDKK010000037.1 GCA_013002265.1 Candidatus Nitrosopumilus sp.
GTATTGGTGCATGGACTGGAACTGCAGAAGGAATGGAACAGCAAGCAATCAGCATCATTGGTGCTGCAATATCAATAGGCTATGCCTTTGGTGTTACCATTATAATTCTCAAAGTAATGGATGCCGTATGGCCTGGCGGAATCAGAGTCACTCCTAAAGAAGAGGAGATTGGTCTCGATTTGGCTCAGCACGGAGAAAGAGCATACGTAAACGAATAGAAAAAACCCTTTTCTTTTCTTCTTTTTATTATTCAATCCAAATCAATTTAGATTTGATATTTTTATCTAAACCATGTTAATCTCATCAAGTCAGCTCAATTCAATTCTTAATGATCCAAATGTTATAATTACTGATACTCGTTCTTTCAAAGAATATTCAGAAGGACATATTCCAGGAGCCGTTAATTTAGATCTATTTGCATTTCACTGGATAGATACATCAAAACAAGGAATAGAGAGTTTCAATAATCAGACAAAAAACATTCTTTCGTTTCTAGGAGTTACACCTGAAAAAAAAGTCATCTTTTATGATAATGTTTCAGGAATGCTTGCGGCCCGAGGCGTTTGGATGTTGATTTATTTTTCTCATGAAAATACTGCAATGCTTGATGGCGGGATTACAAAATGGAAAAATAAAAATCTGCCACTTGAAACAAAACCAAATGGATTCAAACCCTCAAATTTTTCAGGAAAAGTAAACTCAGAAATTATTTCTGGATTTGAATATATTAGAGATAATTTAGAAAATTTGAAAATACTAGACGTTCGATCACCTGAAGAATATGATGGTAGTATGATTCGCGCTGCCCAATCTGGCCATATTCCAAATTCTATCAATATTGATTGGAATCAAAATCTCAACAAAGATGGTATCTTGAAAAATAATGAGCAATTATCTAAGATGTATGATTTTCCAAAAGATAAAGAAATCATTACTTATTGTCAGGGAGGCTATAGAGCTGCCAATTCTTTTTTGGCTCTGAAAAAACTTGGATTTAGAAATGTCAAAGTGTATTTGGGGTCTTGGGGAGAATGGGGAAACAAACTAGAACTTCCTGTAGAAAAATAGGTTAAATTCCAGAATGTTGTATTATACACATGGAAAAAGATGAGAAAAATCCTTCTTTATGTGATGTGATGAAAAATGATACATCGGAAGTTATTAGAAAACTAGAATCTCAGACTCCTGCATTATTTCAGAATTATTCTGATTTGTATACTGCATATTTGCACATGTATGACGATCTTTTTGGTACTTGTTATATTTCAGAAAAAGAGTTCTTTGATAAGATAAACATAGATCCAGCAATACTAGAACAAATTAAAAAAAGCTCTGAAATAATAAAAAAGAATTTTATGGAAATGATTGATATGAATACAAAATACATCGATGAGTACACCAAAATGAGAATATCTGCAGTCAAGTCATTTGATAATTTTTCTCATGTCATGATGGAGTCATATGCCAAATATTTTTCAGAATATAAGAAATCAATAAAAACAAAAAAGTAATTTTTATTATTCAATTTTAATTGAAAAAATATGAAAAAAATTCTCTACATTATTATTCCCATTATTGCTTTTTCAACAATTTTTATAAATGCTTTTTTTGGTCATCTTATTTTTTCATCAGAAACCCAGCAAGTAGTAAGCAAGTATTCTGTATATGTTCATTTATTGTCTGAATGGCAAAGTGATTCAAAGAACATTATTTTTGATGTGACAAACTCTTGGCACAAACCAGAAAAAGCTAGTAATGAAAATTTTGTGTTTGATGCTGCATCAAAAGAATATAACAAAAATCAATTTCAAGAAATCAATGGCAAATCTTATGTTGAATTAAAACATGAATTTAGTGAATGCCAAGAAGATTGGCAACCAATGCTCTATAGAAAAGCAGTAGATACTGTAAGGCATGAAATTGAATATTTACAGGGAAAACAACTTAGCACAGATCCTAAAATCTCCGTATATCCTGACATTGAAAATAGAAACTATGACAATTCAGAGCAACACTTAAAGATCAAAAATGGTTTTGTGCAATTTTTCCCAATTTGTACATCTAAAGAAATCACATCATATGATTATAGCATCAAAACTGATAATGAAGATTTGGGTTTTGATGTATATTTTGTTTCATCCTCTAAAGAACGCCAAAATTTTGCAAGTTCAGAATTTAATTTCTACCAAGAACCTAGTTGCTTTGGACAAAACAAACAAAGCTTCACTGGAACATGCAAAAATATCAATAAAGACAGTGGATTGTTGGTAATACTTCCAGATGAACTAAAACCATGGACAACAAAAGTTATAATAAATCTATATGAAATAAATTAATTTTTTTTATTTTTTCTTCCAAATAAATTGATTGTAAATCAATTCTGGTCTTATCTGTCTAAATGGCTGTGAGCCACCTACATACCACTTTGTAAAGAATTCATACAAATGCAATCTAAGGGACTGAATGTATACAATCAATCCTTCAATCATCATAATTCCTAAGTTACCTCCAATAATCATGGCCATTGCTCCGCCTGATGAGGCACCACCAAGAGATGTAAATGCATTATTTACTGTAAGCAGCAACGCAGCATGGACCAGTAACATAATTCCAAGTCGAGCATAACTAATTGTATGAGCCAAACTCTCAACTGTTTTTCCTAAAAGTACTTCCATGATGACACTTGCAGGATCTGCACCATCTTCTGGATGTTTCTTTGCATGCATTACTCCTCCAATCATCATGATCACCATAGATGCAATTACAATCACTACAGCAATTCTGGTAACTATCCAAACTTGAGCCCAATCTCCTAAGAATATTGTAACCCAAGGAACAGCTTCTGTGTGTACTTTTGAGTACATGTTCATTACATCATATTGTGAACCTATTGCACACATCATTATAACAACAATTCCTCCATAGAGTGTTATGTTTGGAATTGCTTCAGTAAAGACCACAAACTTGTGTCCTTCTTTAGCAAGTCTGATAATTCTCAAAGTCATTGCCCACACCAAATGAACAATTCCAATGAATAATGAAACTTTGAGAATGTTAATTACTTGTTCAAATGTTAATTCTGCGACACTAAGAATTCCAACTATCCAGCTAACAGAATGTAAGGCACCGCCTTCTTCTAATAATCCCTCAAATGGACCCATATTATCAAGATGATAACCAAACGCCTCTCCTGCACCAACACCCGCAATTGCAGCAGATGCACCGGAAATTGCAATAAGCATTCCCCATTTAGAAAGTTCTCCTTGTCCTTTTACTTTGAATAATAACCCAAGTCCCATTAGTAATAATCCGTGACCCATATCCGCAAACATCAATCCGTAGAATATTGGCCACATCAAAGCAATCATTGGTGTTGGGTCTGGCTCTCCTGACTTGGGAATTCCTTGACTTTTGGTGATTACTTCAAATGTTCTAACAAATCTTTTATTATCAAACAATGTTGGAATCTCATCTCTTAGTTTGGGATCGGTAATATCTTCAACAACAGACATCCATTGTTTTGTCGATTCTGTAAATTTTGATTCCATCTTGGCTGGAATAAATCCCTGAAGAACTGCAAAATTCTTTGTACCTCCTGGTTTTCTCAAAGTCTCAAGTACATCTTTTGCAACCAGTGCTTTTTCATGAAGAGATAAAATGTCACGTCTAATTTTCTTAGTTAAACCTGCTAGTTCTTTTTTAATTGCTGCTTGTTTTGCAGTCAATTCTTTAATTTTGGCTTCAGCCAGCTCGTAGGCCTCACTTGGAATTTGAGGAAAGCCTTCTGGAATTTTAAATGAATTTGAGTTAAAACTTCTAAGTACCTTTAGAACCTTTTCTGAATCTTTAATATCAGAAATTACTAAAATTGCTGATTTTTCCTTATTTTCTAAGTCATATTTGTAAATTGTAATTCCTTCAAGTGAGCGATTAATTTCATCATAATCTTCTGTATTAATAACAAATAGATTTGTGAAAAAATATTTCATTAATCCAAATCCAGAAAGATCCATTTTCATCTTTCTAATTACTTCTAAAGTGTCTTTGAGTGATCTGTACTCTTCAATTGCTGATCTAGTATTAGCGGCATCTTCAAGCAATTGTGCAGGTTTTTCAATTATTGATGGTGTTTCTTTTTCAAGTTCTTTTATCATCTCTTCGATTTCATTTATCTCAAAATCTTTTTTCTTGATTACAGTTCCCTTGAATAATATCTCCATAATTCCAACCTGTAATGGAATTCCCATACCCTTGATGACATCATCAATTGATTGGTAAGTCTGCTGGGCTTTGAGTAGAAGATCGTCTATTTCAGGTGTAACCAAATCATTAGCAGAATCGATTTTGTGATACCATTCAAACTCAGTTAATCGTGAAATTGCTTTTGGAGAATCACTTCTTGGTAAAATTACTGTTCCAAGTTTAAGATCGGCTGTTCCCAAGACAAATTTTGGGTATTTTCATTGAGTTTAATATCTTTCTGATGTCGTTTATTCCCAAACATTAAAATCTATTATGAGTCAACGGCATCCATTGACATCTAATTCGGCGTTAGAAAGTACAATTGACAAAATACTGAAAAACACTGAAAAAGACATTTTATCAAGCGTAAAATCTGGATTAGATGATGCACAACGGCATCTTGATGATTCTCTTCCAAAATTAGAAGCAGAATACACTAAAATCATCTCAGATGGAAAAAAAGAGGCCGATAAGATCGAAAAGCAGATTATTGGAAGCGCTGATTTAGAGGCTAGAAATAAACAATTAATGATTTTAGAACAAGCAGTCGATAAGGTGTTTTCAACAGCACTAGATAAAATTGCAAATGGTGACAGAAGTGGGGATTATTCAAATTTAATTAAGTCTTTGTTAGATGAATCCACTCAAATTTTAGGCACAACTGAAGTTATAGTTTTTACAAATTCAAAAGACAAAGATCTAGTTCAATCCACATTATCTCAATTCCCAGGTTCTGAATTATCATCAGAAACAATTGATTGTCTTGGTGGAATTATTGTCAAATCCAAAGACGGCTCAATGAAATTTGATAATACCCTTAATGCAAGAATTCAACGCATGAAGCCTTTAATAAGGAAAGAAATTGCAACAAAATTCGGAGTAGGAAATTAGGATATGGCAGCTCAAGGACGAATTGTTTGGGTAAGTGGTCCTGCAGTCAAAGCAGACGGAATGGCTGACGCAAAAATGTATGAGACCGTTACTGTTGGAAATTCAAAACTAGTTGGTGAAGTAATTAGATTAACAGGGGATGTAGCATTTATTCAAGTATACGAATCAACAAGTGGACTAAAACCTGGTGAACCTGTAATCGGGACAGGAAACCCACTTAGTGTGTTGTTAGGTCCAGGAATTATTGGACAACTCTATGATGGAATTCAAAGACCATTAAGAGAATTATCAAAAGCATCTGGCTCATTCATTGGAAGGGGTATTACAACCACTCCTGTTGATATGACAAAAAAATATCATTTTGTTCCAACTGTAAGTAATGGTGATGAAGTATTACCTGGAAACATAATTGGAACAGTTCAAGAAACTGATCTTATTGAACACTCTATTATGCTCCCACCAGATCATCCAGGTGGAAAAATTTCAAATATTGTCTCAGAAGGAGATTATGATTTAGAAACTGAACTTGCTTCTGCTGAAAAAAATGGTCAAAATGTACCTATCAAAATGTATCACAGATGGCCAGTTAGAAAACCTCGTCCTTACAAGAAAAGATATGATCCTACAGTTCCATTACTTACGGGTCAACGTGTTATAGACACTTTCTTCCCAATTGCAAAAGGTGGAACAGGCTCAATTCCAGGCGCATTTGGAACTGGAAAGACAGTAACATTACACCAAATTGCAAAATGGGCTGATTCCCAAGTTGTGGTTTACATTGGTTGTGGTGAAAGAGGAAACGAAATGACTGAGGTATTAGTTGAATTCCCCCATCTTAAAGATCCACGTAGTGGAAAACCACTCATGGATAGAACAGTGCTTGTTGCAAATACAAGTAACATGCCAGTGGCAGCAAGAGAAGCTAGTATCTATACTGGTGTAACAATTGCAGAATATTATAGAGACATGGGTAAGGATGTAGTACTTGTTGCAGATTCTACAAGTAGATGGGCAGAAGCACTAAGAGAAATGAGTGGTAGATTAGAAGAGATGCCTGCAGAAGAAGGTTATCCATCATATCTTGCATCAAGATTAGCAGAATTTTATGAAAGAGCAGGTCGTGTTAGAGCAGCAGGAAGTCCAGACCGTGATGGTTCTGTAACTCTGATTGGTGCTGTTTCACCATCTGGTGGTGACTTTACAGAACCAGTTACAACTCATACAATGAGATTTATCAAAACTTTCTGGGCTTTGGATGCAAAACTTGCATACTCTAGACATTATCCATCAATTAACTGGATGAACAGCTATTCTGGTTATCTTGCAGACATTGCAAAATGGTGGAGTGAAAATATTAGTGAAGATTGGTTTAACATTAGAAGTGAAACTTATGGTATTCTGCAAAGAGAAGACACACTAAAAGAAATTGTCAGACTTGTAGGTCCTGAAGCATTACCTGATGAAGAAAAATTAATTCTTGAAGTTGCAAGAATGGTAAAGATTGCCTTGTTACAACAAAACTCATTTGATGACGTTGATACTTATTGTAGTCCAGAAAAACAATTTAAATTAATGAAACTATTAGTTGACTTTTACAACAAAGGTCAACAAGCAATCAAGGAAGGAACTCCTCTTGCTGATATCCGTGCAATGTCAAGTATTACATCAATTCTCAAAGCAAGAATGGATATCAAAGATGACGAGATGCCAAAACTTGACAAACTAGATGCAGA
>JABDKK010000039.1 GCA_013002265.1 Candidatus Nitrosopumilus sp.
AGTGTAGTCCGGTTAAGCATACTGCCCTCTCAAGGCAGTGACTCGGGTTCAAATCCCGATGGGAGCACTATCATTGTGGTGTTATAGTTAGGCCATAAGAAAACATACCCACGTGTAAATTAAAAATTAAAATTGTTAACTCAAAAAAATTAGAGAGAGCAAGATATGGGATTTTTTGACACAGAAGAGGGAGTTGAACAGTATCTCAAAATGGCAGAAGGCTATGACGGTAAAGAACTAATCAAGATTCTGCAAAAATACTTACCTGAAAATTCAACTGTGTTGGAGCTTGGAATTGGACCCGGAAAAGATATGGATATCCTGACAAAATTATATGAAGTAACAGGATCAGATAATTCTCAAATTTTTCTGGACAAATACAAGAAGAATCATCAAGATGCAGATTTGTTGTTACTTGATGCAGTAACAATACATACAGATAGAAAGTTTGACTGCATCTACTCTAATAAGGTGCTGCATCATCTAACTAGAGAAGATCTGACAAAATCACTTCAAAGACAAAAAGAGCTATTGAATCCAAATGGAATTGCATTTCATTCCTTCTGGAAGGGAAGTAAAACTGAGAGTATGGAAGGTCTGCTTTTTACGTATTATGAGATAAAAGATTTGAAGAAAGTTGCAGAATCTTTTGAAATATTGGCCATAGAAACATACACAGAAATGGAAAAAGAGGATTCAATATACGTTGTTTTAAGAAAGAGATAAACTGCACTCACATGGAAAAGGATAATTTTTTTAGGATATGACATTTGAGACAGCAAAAAATTATTGTTTATTGAAAACTAAATCAAAATGAGTTTACGTATTGACGCAATTTTTTGGTTTTCTCTTCAACTGACAACGGCAACAGTTCTTCCATCATTGATTTCATTTCTTGTTTTTTAGTCTCTTTTTCCTCGTCAGACACGGATTCAAACTGTACCTTCATGGATATAAAATGCATGATCATCTTTGCTCTCTCGTCAAGTGACAATGCAAAGAATGCATCCTTTACTTCTCCCCATTGTTGTTTCTTGAGTTCACGTTCTTCTGGAGTCAAATCAGCATAGTGATCTTTCCACTTTTTGTTAGATTCTTTGTCTGAATGCTTGGAATGTGTCCAGTTGTCTTTTGAGACTCCATCTGAAACAAATAATGCCTCTCCACTTCCGGCATCAATTATGGTTTTATGAAAAGTGTTATCATTTGCCAAAACACCAATCTTGTAAACAAGAAATCCTTGAACTACATCAAGTTTACCCCACATTGCCTTTCCGTTTTCAACAGAATTCTCAGATACTGTCATTGCAACACTTAGTGCGATGGTATCAAAAGCAGAGTAATCATCTGATGGTTCTGTGATTGCAATGGTTCCAGAAATTTCTGGGATTTGGAATTGGTCATATTCAGCACTTGCATTCATCGGAGAAAATGAAATAAGTGCAACTGCAAAAATGCTTGCTGCAACTAGTATGGGAATTGTAATTTTGGTTCTTAAAACTCTAGCCAAGTGATAATTTCCAATTTTCATAGGTTATAACTCTCTCTACTAATTTTTGCATGATGGTAATTTTGATAAAATAAATGTCTAATTTGTAACATAATTTCAATTTTGATTATACTTCAAGTTGAGAAATTAATCTTCCATCTTGAAAGTAACAAATTTTGTTTTTGAAATATCATATATGATCTCAAATCCAGAAATGTTTGAACGAAATTTTACTTCCAATCCCATATTTTTTATGAAAAGAGTTATTGCATTCATTCCCAATTTGTTTACGCGTATAGATTCTTTGTATTTTAGAAAATACATTGAAAAAAATTCTAGAATATTCACAATATCAGAAAATCTAATTCAAAACCCATATGCCGTAGTTAAGGTATGTTGCTATGCTTACCCATACTATGTAGGGAAGCAGCATATATGATGCCTGTTTGGAAACTTTCCAAAACGACAGAATAGTCAGTGCGATTGCAACCCAGAGTGTAACTATAACTAAGAGACCAAATGCTGCCGACTCTAGACCAAAGAAAACTATTGACCATATGGCGTTCAAAAACATTTGTACGCCAAAAATAATCAAGGGCGTTCTGGACTTTAGCTTGTCACTTGTCCAGACAACATACAAGGAGATTCCCATTAGAAAGTAAAGTGTAATCCAAACAGGTCCAAAGATATAGTTGGGCGGTGTGAATTCCGGCTTTGCAAGTATTGTATACCAGGAAGAGATTGAGTCCATGGTGAAAAGTGATCCTAT
>JABDKK010000049.1 GCA_013002265.1 Candidatus Nitrosopumilus sp.
TTTCTTCTTGTCTTGAAAATCTCAGATGTTGTCGGTTTCCAAGGAATCAGCATACCTCGCTGTGTAGCATTATAGAATTGGACTGAGCTCATGCATTTTCCAATAGATGCTCTTGCTGCAGTCTGCAATGGCAATCTGCAGGTTCTGGCAATCTCATAGATCCCATGAATGGAATGCTCATGCTGCCAGATGAAACAATTTGACTGGTCTATGTGGATTCGGCCCAAAAGATTGACTGGTGTAGACTTGAAATGTATCTGTCCGTATGAAAAATACGAGTTTCCTTTGCATTTTTGGCTAGGTATTACAATATTGGGCTCACGTCCAAACACCAGCTTGTCTGAGATTCCATTTTTTGATGCACGATATGCAAGATATGGAAAATCCCAAGTGTCACCACCGTCTGTAATTATAAAATCAGGATCAACATCTTTTATCAATCGTACACATTCAAGAATCATTTCTTTTTCTGAACTTGAATTTATTGTAGTGTCATTGACTTGAATTTTATCTATCACATCAGTAAATTTTGGAATTGCCTGTTCTGATTTTGCAATAGTTTTTAGTTTAATTTTTGTAAATGGTGGCAAGTCATAATCAGTTTCAGTAATGTCAGACAATTCAGACCATGTATCACCACCATCTTTGATTTGATATTGTCCCAATGGATACAGTTTGTTTTCATAAAGATAGATTTGCTCTGCAGGAACATCAACATTGTAAAGTCTATAGACACCAAACTTGTCTAGACGTTCAATATTTTTTGCAAGTTTTACAAGGTCACCAGACTTCTTTACCGATATTTGCAAAACCCAAGATGACTTGACATCAGATGCTTTTTCAAATTTTTTGATTCGTTTGAACTGCTTGACAAACGGTTTGATTACAGGATTAGTTTCAAGCCTTTTCAGTTTGGATTTGGAATTAGATGCAACATAGAGTGATGGCGTCCATTGCTTTCCTATTCGGTGTATCTTGTGTTTGGATTTTATCCACAAGATTATCTTGTCATCTAACACATATGCATCAAATAACCAACCTTCAATCATTTCCTGGAATTTATCAGAAAATCTATCATCTTGTGTTGAATCAGAATCAATGACAACATCAGAGACTCGGTAGTGTACGGTTCACCTTTTGCATTAATTGACTCTAGATATTTGTAGCATTGCCTGATCATATTGTTGAATATTTTACGATCCTCTAATCGAAGGCCGTCTCCAAATGACTTCCATGACCGGATTTCTTTGGCAAGCAGGTCATCACCAGGAAACAGGCTCAAAAATCCTCGTCTCCCAGGCACAAAATCTCCTTGTAATGGTGAAATATCACACTCATCAAGATGGGCTGCAGTATGATTGGTCTGCATGCCATCATCGATGCTGAAATATACAGTCTAGAAACAGTAAACAATTCATCAAATCTTTTCTTGTCTTTTCTGTCAAGTGCCATACGAAATGTTTTCCACTTTGATTTTTCCTGATGAGATGCATGACGAAATGAAGGAACTGTTCTGCCCAAAAGATCACCTAATGTCGTGGAATGGTTTCCAATTCTTCTTTTTTCAACAGTATTGAATTCTTTTTGCCATTATTATTTACAGAGAGAGACAGAGGGCCATAGCTTTGTTGGATGCGAATTGTCCTTGAAAATAACTGCGAGAATAAACAATCATACCGTGATGGCATTCCCAAGGAAACAACAACCAAGCAATCTTGGATTTTGTTTAAGGTTTTGATTATTTCTTTTAGAATCATTTTCATTTCGTTTGTGTCAAGACGAAGATCGTTTGTGAAGTAATACAACAAATTTGTAATAATTACAATTTTGACATCATGTTTTTTGACAATGTTAGGTAATTCCGCAATGACTGTGTTTGCAAGCTGATACACAGTGAATGCACGAGAAGAAATTACTCCATCAAGAATTTTGTTTACATTCAGTCCATACTGCTGTGCAAAGTCTACACACTGATACAAATCAGAACTGTTTGCACCGTCAACTAACAACACTTTAGAATTTAGACCGCCATATCTTGATGGAAGCTGTGCACGAACACATATTCGTTCAATTATCTTTTGTGTTTGAATTCCACTTATGGACAATTTGTCATTTAAAGTAAGAAAATGAAACAATCCATCCAGCTTTTGAATATCCAAAGTAAGTTTTGGCAAGGATGATGCTTTTTTGAAAACTACGGCAGGTTTTGTTACAGGACGTGAGAATCGCTTTTGTAATGCTTGGGAAAGAACCACTCCACAAAAAGGACAAGGCTCAACGCTAGATGAGATATCGGATTCAAAATTGGATTCTGAAAGGATATTCTGGCAACTCTCACAATAGTACTGTAAACTGGTTTTGCTCACCTATTTTGTGCGTAAATTATGCTTAATACCTAAGGGTAATGTCAGCATACCCCGATCAATGATGTGATTCTTGAGTATTTCGACTGACACAAATACTTGGAAGAGTATAACCAACAGTATCAATCACTAGATCAACGGCAAAATCATGTAAATCTTCAGAAATAAGACCACAGGCAATATTATTTTAATTAAATTTTTTACAAAATATCTGTCGGACGCAATTGAAAAAATCTAGTTCTGCTGGGTAGCTTTAACACACAACAGAATCGTTTCTCTGTCAAAAGAATCAGAGTTTATGTTTTTCTTATACTCCGTATTGTTCATCTGGCATAATAAGAACAGGTTCAGAATAAAAAGAATGATGTTAAGAAAAAATGGTGCAACCACAAATAGAATTAACTAGATTCAAATCAAAAAGTTAGGTTGAGATAATTTTTTTGCACGCCAAATTATGTTGAACCGAGACATAATCAAAGAAAAGTACAAGGATGAAAACAAAAAAGATATGAAGTTTGAAACTAAAGTGTATCTGAATAAAGATCTGACCATGGAGAAGAAAGGATGAAAAATGTAAAAAATTGTAAAGATTGTGGGCATTCAACAAGTGATCATTTACGTGATCTTGACGGAAAGATAAACTGTCAGGCTTGCGAACGCAGTGGGCAGTCTTGTGACTGAGTAAAAAGAATAGATGCCAACTCAGATAGAATTATCCAGTATTAAGAG
>JABDKK010000053.1 GCA_013002265.1 Candidatus Nitrosopumilus sp.
TGGTTATGACACCAAAATATTTGGTTTAAACTTACGATTGCCAGAAATTAATGCTGCAATAGCTAAAGTTCAAATGAAAAAACTTCCACATTTTCTAAAGATTAGAAAAAGTAATGCAAAATTATTATCTGAGCTATTATCCGATCTTAAACTACAACTCCCCACTACACGAAAATATGAAAATGTAAATTGGTATCTATACACCATTACCACCAACAAACAATCTTTGCTGCTAAAAAAATTAAATGAAAAAGGAATTGGTGCTGCATCTTATTATCCAACACCGGTTCACAAAACTCCTTTTTACAAACTAAAAACTAAACTTCCAGTAACTGATTGGGCTGCATCCCATGTAGTATCCTTACCAGTTCATCCAATGGTTACTCCAAAAAACATTGAATTTATCGCAAAAGCTGTACGAGAAATACTTTGAATTCTCTAGGTGAAGCCATAGGGGAACTTTGTAAGGTTATTTTACCAATACCTGAGCACTATTTCCTAGGAAATCCTGAATCTACGATTTGTGTATGTACTTTATCAAGCATAAATTTGCTCAAAAAATTTGAAAAGTCTGAAATTTTAGAAGATATTTTCATTGCAGGCAGGTTGCTTTCTGAGAATAAGGGAATTGATTCAATAATAGAATTTGTAAATAAAAATCAAAAAATTAAAGCAATTATTGTTTGCGGAAAAGAGGTTTCGGGACACAAAGCTGGCCATTCTTTATTTGAATTACATAAAAATGGAATTGATAGTAATTGTAGAATAATTAATTCGACTAGTCCAGATCCATATCTACTGGCTTCTAAATCAAAGGTAGAATACTTTCAAAATAAAATTGATTTGGTGAATCTAATTAATGAAACAAACTTTGATAAAATAATTAAAACTATAAGAGAAATTTAATATCCATTTCTCTGTCTTTCACGATTTATCTCATTCTTTTTCTTATACTCATCTAGTATATCATCAGGAGTAAGATTCAACTCTAGTGATGCTTGTACCACAAAATGCCAGATATCAATCAACTCTTCTCTTGCCTCAGTTTCGTTAAATTTGGTGGGCATTTTCCACCATTTCCAATTTGTTATACGTTGTAGCTCTACTGCTTCGTGCATAATTGCTGTACATAATGCAGAAACTCTTGCTTCAGTATCTTTTGGATATCTATCTAGTTTCATCATTTCAGAAAGGCCTTTCTGAAGTTTGAAAATTTTTTCTAAGCGATCTAGTTTTTCAGACATTTCTTGAGACAATAGCAAATTAATCTCATTGATTGAGGAACTTAAATCTTTTTAGAATCTGATCATCTTCTCATAAATTTTTACGCGGTTTGCTATATCTCCATTTTTAATTTTAAGCAAACCGTCTAATCCATATCTCTCAACTGCAAAAGAACCTAAAACATTTCCATAAACTACAGCTTTTTTAATTTCAGATAGGTTGGTTGATTTTTTGCTTGCAAGATAACCAATCATAGCTCCTGCAAATGAATCTCCTGCTCCAGTTGGATCTACCACATCCTCCAAGGAAAATCCAGCTGTAGGGAAAATTACATCATCATAGAACATGAGTGAACCGTGCTCTCCCTTCTTAATTATGACGTATTTTGCACCCCATTTCATCATCTTTTTTGCACATTTTATCAGATTGAATTCTTTTGTAAGGAGTTTAGCCTCTTCATCATTGATAACAACTGCATCAACTGTTTTTATCATTTTGATAACTGCATCTCTTTTAGTTGATATCCAGAAATCTATAGTATCACACATTGAAAATTTTACTTTGTCAAATTCTTTGATTAATTTTGTATTTTGATCAGGATCATTATTTGCAAGATATACAAATTGTGATTTTCTATAAGCCTCTGGAACTATTGGTTTAAAATTTCCTAAAACATTTAATTCTGTTTTCAAAGTCGCTCTAGTACTTAGCGTATTATCATATTTCCCATCATAACGGAATGTTTTTCCATTTTTTATTGTAAATCCCTGTAAGTCAAGATATTTGGATAAAATTTTATGATGTTTCTCTGGAAAATCTTTCCCAACTACTGCAATTAATCCTGTATCTACAAAATTGCTTGCAGATATTGCTGCAAATGTTGCAGCACCGCCTAATACATTCTTTAATGTTTTTTTTGGTGTTCTAATTGTATCTAATGCCGTTGAGCCAAAAACAGTAAGCATTTGAGTAGAAATTAATTTTCATGTATAAATTCTCTTGCTTGTTCTTCTGTTGGATAATAAACAAATGGAACATTAATTGATGCAAAGAGTACATCATACTTTGTTTCACCTGAAATTTTTACTAAATTAGTTTTCCCATCAGAATTTGGAAATGTTTGAAATGTACCTTTAACAAAATGACTGTCTAGTGGTTGTAAAATAAATGGCTCAAGCTCTCCCGTACCAATAATCTCATCTTCAGAAATTACATAGAATTGTGTTTCACCTGCAGTTAATATCAACACTGAAGGATTTTGAAACTTCAATTCTATATTGTAATGCGAACCCTCTTCATTTTCACTAAGTAATTCACTGCTTGTGATACTTACTCCAATCTGTGAAGCAGAAGCATATTGTGAATAACCAAAAATACTCATGACTATTACAAAGAACACAATTAGACCGCTCTTTTTAGGTGATTTCACGACTATTAATTACAAAATAGCATTTTAACTCGGCAGGAAATTTTTCCAAATAAATTGTGTAAAAGTTTTGATCTAATCTTTAAGCACATTAGATCTAACAGAATAAATCAAAATTGGTTAATTATCAGTCATTGGCTAGGATTAAACTCAAACTAGGAGAAAATGAAATTGAAGTTGACTCTAGAGATTTCTATGTAGACAATCAAACTCTTAGTGAAGTAATCTATAGTCTTTCTCAACATTTGCCTGAAAATCAAGCAAAAATAGTTTACGAGTCTGAATCCTCTCAAAACTCTACTATAGATCATTCAGCTAACTATGGTCTAGAGTATCTAGATAATGCTGAAGCATTTGAACCTGAATTTAATGAACCTAAACATATTCAATCCCATGAAATCAAATCTAAATTAAGGATTTTAGAAACAAGTAAGTTTTTTGATTCACCTAGAACTGTAACTGAAACTGTTGAACAACTAAGAGAATATGGTTGGGCTGCAAGTCCACTAGATGTATCAAAGGCTTTAGCAAAAATGGCTTCAAACAAAGAAATTCTAAAAAATTCTACTGAAAATCGTACACATTACTTTATTCAAGAATCACTAATTACTAATTAGAAAAATTGCATTTTTTACAACTAGAAAAAGTCTCACCATCTAAATGATCAAAATGGGTGTTGCATTTGTTACATGTGTGATGCATATCAAAATATCCATCTTTTTCAATCTGTCCGATTCTATTTGATTCAAGATCTGTACTCTTACATTTTATACAGTGACAGCCACATTCGATTTTCATTTTTTCTCCTATAATGTATGTATAGTTGAAATGAGTATACAAATCATTGGAAAAGAAAAGGGAGATTCCTTTAGAAATTGATGATCACTTCAAACTTTTTGGAAAAGAACCATGGGAAGTAGAATATGGTGAAAAATGCCCTATCTGTAACGTTAGAATTGATGAATATGGTTTCTGCTCATGTGGTTCTGGTGGAGATTGATTTTCTTCAATAATGGTAATGCAAGAATAATCAAAAACCCTATTGCCAAAGGTACAATTGGAAATTCAGGAATTACTGTAGTTCCAACTATCATTATTTCTCCTGGACTTTCAGGTTCAAAGTTAAGCCAAACATGTGTTCCATTATTATGATCACGAAAGAAAATTTTTCCATCATCATGAAAAACAGTATATGGTTCCCATAACAATTCTAATGGAATTATTACATTAACAAAATTAGTTCCATCCAAATCTTCAAAAGTTATGCTTTTTGTTGGTTGATCAAAAACGAATCCCTCAATATCAGAATGACTTCTTATCTCAACTATAAATTCTCTATCTTCCCACTTCACATTTTTAAAAATTATTGGTTCATTCGTAGAATATTCCAAAAGCATTTGACAACCATGACATGTTATCCCTTTCTTTTCATCTAAAAAGACAGTTCTCTCATTTGCATAAACCAAATCAACTTTATCTGGAAAAATAAATGACGTTGTTTCTAAATATAAGAAGCTCCAAGTCCATACGTTATTTTTTTGTGTCAATACACGCTCAAGATCATACTCAATTATGGATCTTGAATCTGATGGGAGAATCAGTACTGCTGTATTATCCCCAATTATAGAGAATTGTTTTTCTTCTCCTTCCTCGTTTGTTACCGAAATGTTTGAAACGGTTCCATAAACCAAATCCACCTGTTTTGGCAAATTAGAAGGAACTACAACATGTTTAACATGAACGTCTCCATCTATACTTATGAAAACTTCAACTGATTTTTGAGTGGCCTTTTCTCCAATTGTAAATTGAGCATCTGCTGCAGGGATAATCAAAAAAAGTGTAAAAATTAGTAAAAACCCTAAAACCTTTCTATTCATTTATTCCACTGTAACTCGAAGCATTTTTGCCTCTTCTAGTGGGCAATCATTTTGATCACGTTGAAGTTTTACTATTTTGTCAGCCACATCCATTCCTTCAGTAACTTCACCAAAAACAGTATATTGCCTATCTAGAAACGTACTATCTGATGTAACTATGAAAAACTGTGAGCCTGCACTATTAGGATCTTGTGCTCTGGCCATAGAAACAATACCTCTTAAATGAGATCTTGAACTAAACTCTGCCTTAACATTGTAACCAGGTCCACCCATTCCCCAAGAACCTTTGTTGTCTGTCTTTGTGTTCGGATCTCCTCCTTGAATCACAAATCCAGGAATTACTCTATGAAAAAGGGTCCCATCATAAAATCCATCTCTTGCTAATTTCTCAAAATTTCTTACTGTCTCTGGTGCAAGTTCAGGAAGAAGTTTAAATGAAATATTTCCATGATTGGTTTCAATCTTTGCAACAGTCATGATTTTTTTCCTAACATTATATCATAAGAGTCTTTTGCGAGAAGACTTGAAAAATCTTATAGAAATTTAAATTATGTTGAAAAATTCATCACCATCAGTACGTTTTTCGTTAATTGATTTTATCTTTGAAGATTTGGAAAATTTCAATTTTTAATTTTTTAATTATTTGAAATTTTTAAAAATGACATTTTTGAAAATCTAAAAGTTATAGTCTTATATAGAACAACTAAAACTAGGAATTCGTTGAATCGTACAAACCAGAGCACGATCATTAAAGAAGCAATTAATTCTTATCTTGACAAAGGGGTAACCGATAAGCAGGATATCTATACAAAAGTTGTAGATGAACTTGGCGTTCCAAGACCAACCGTAAGACGGGTTGCAAGGGATCTAAGAACTGAACTACTTCAAAAAATCCAAATTCTACAATCTGATATGCCTAAAGCACCTACTACCTCTGAAGAAGACGAATAAACTCGGCTCCTTTTTCTTTTTAATTTATATCCCTTTGTGAGTATTAGCATTAACATTATAAACAATGAATTTTTCAAATTATTTATGGGAATTATGAGAAACCATTTAGCCACTGTTGTGACTGGTGTATTTGCTGCAGTTCTAACAGGCTTGTGGCCATATTTTGTAGATTTTGCACCAATTCTTAATTTCGTATTCATTATGGCCGTACCAATTACCTGGTTCTTGGTATTTACATGCTGGATATCACAAAAAAGTGCTGATTACATGCACAAATATGCACCATCTCATGCTCAAACAGAAAAAAAAAGCTTGAGTAGTACACAGACATATCAAACAATTCAAACAACAAGTGGTAATCAAGTAAGCCTTTCAGAAATTAAACAAGTTCAAAATGAATTATCTACAGAACTATCTACTCTGAAGGAATCTGTTAAACTAAAGGATAGTGAGATTGAACGACTAAATCAAGAGATCGCTAATCTTCAAACGCTTGTGCAGATTGAATCATTAAAAACTGAGTTAGCTAATCTAAAGATGCTGGCATCTAAAAGAAAATAACACTAATCTTTGCAATTACAACATACTATTCCATGATTACTCTTACAACTAGGACAACTTTCTGCACCACCAAAATGACATTTGCAGGAACATAACTCAGTTGGATCTTTTTTCAAACTCAATACAAAATCAATTGATCCTCTTAATATTTGACTTTTGCACTAATTCCTATGTCAACAGATAGACAAATCAAAACTTTTTACCATTCTAATTTTAAAATCACAATAGTAACTCATTATTGATATTTATTTTGAATTTTCTTAGATAGAATAAGCATATATTCAATTGAAAAATTTTATTATATTTAGGAAAATATCATTCATACATTAAAATTTAAAAATTAATTCATATCTTTTTTCTGATAACTATAATTATATTTTTTTGTACAAGATTATACATAATTAATTTTTAAAAAATAAAAAATGCAAAATTATTTCAATGTAAAATTTTTAAAAAATTATCGAATTTTTTTATTTTTTTATTTTTACTGCAATTGCTAAAGTTTCATCAACCATCTCTTTGAGTCTAACTTTAGCTTCATCAGAGACTCCTTTCTCATTTACAGATTCTGTTGTCAAATAGACTGCTTTTGGATTTGCTATTACTCTAAAATATGATAGCAACTGTGTGATTAGCGTTTGGACATCTATAAAACCAATATTCCCAGCAGCCAAAATAGCCATTCCTCCAATCTTTCCAGGGGTTTTTTTATAATCTATGTACTCAAATAGATTTTTCAATGCTGAACTAAAAAATGAGTTGTAAATTGGTGATCCAATTAACCAAACATCTGCATTCATTATATCAAAAGCAGCATTCTTTGTATCCTCATTATATTCTTCTTCTGGACCCCTATAACACTCGATTTTTCCTTCTGAAAGATTGATAAATTTTACATCTAGGTTTTTTGTTTTTGTATAATCATAAACAAATTTCATCATTATCTGTGTATTTGCATTCTTTCTAGGACTTCCAGAAATGACTACAACGTTCACATATTCAACCAATTTTCTTTGTATTTAAATTTCATTTATATTTTGAAATTTAACGGGCTTGGAGGGCTTCGATCCCTCGACCTGTAACTTAGGAGGCTACTGCGCTATCCATGTTGCGCGTCAAATTGACTCTGCGCCACAAGCCCAGCAAAAAAAATACTCTTAATTATTTAAGCGTAATCAAGATTATCTTTGATCATTTCTTGAATGTTATTCCATTCTTCATTTTTTTTATCATCCCATTTTTCAAAATACACAACATCTTTCAATTCAAGTCTTGGTAACCATCTAGCAGTTTCAAGATCTGGTTTTTCAGCAAATTCATCAACATACCCTAAACACAAGTAAGCTACAGGAATCACATGTTCTGGTAAATCTAGTGCTTCTTTGAGTGCTTCATTAGAAAGAATACTTACCCATCCTAGACCAACTCCTTCAGCTCTTGCTGATAGCCATAAATTCTGAATTGCACAACATACACTATACAAACCCGCTTCTGGAATACTTGATCTTCCGATGACAAATGGCCCAAATTTTGTTGGATCGTATGTTACACATAGATTAACAGGAGATTCTAAAATTCCTTCTAACTTGAATGACAGGTATTTTGATCTCTTAGGCTCTTCAATTAATTGTGATGAACGACTTTTTTCCTCTTCAAATGATGATTTGATTTTCTTTTTTGTTTCATCATTTTTTATCAATATAAAATTCCAAGGCTGTGAAAATCCGACGGATGGAGCATGATGTGCTGCATGAAGGATTTTAGATAAAATTTCATCCTCTACTGGTTTTGATGTAAAATGGGATCTCACATCTCTTCTTGAATAGATTGCCTTGTAGAAACCCCTTTTTTCTTCTTCAGTAAAATCCTCTGTCAATTGTAATTACGCCTTTATTCATTCAATTCTTGCTTTTGTTAAACGTTAATAATGTCTGCACCTAGACTTTTACTTCAATGGGCCGGTAGTCTAGCTGGTTAGGATACCGCCTCGACACGGCGGTGATCGTGAGTTCGAATCTCACTCGGCCCACTTTTTAATTAAAAACCAGACTTGAATTCTTTTTCAATAGTACTCCAAGAAGTCTCAGTGGTAATACTTCCTTCAGCAGTAAAACTAATAATTTGATTATCTATAGCTGCCTGATAAATTTCTGAATTTGTTTCAGATTTACTTAGAACAAATGTAGTTTTCAAAGGAATCTCTGCACCTGAATAAAATATTGCTCTACCGGGTAATGCAATATCTGCAGTAGAATATTGTCCCGAACCAAGTAAATCTCCATTACCATAAAGTTGGTATCCAATAATTGAAACTGTAAATGTTTTATCACTTGGATTCTTTACAAGAAATGTAACATCAAATTTTGCTTGATTTTTTATTGTACTTACGTCTCTTAGCTCCACACTTGCCAATTCGATCTCAACTTGCTCAAGTTCAACATTATCTAGGCTGGCATAGTAAACTATTCCTCCCATCAATGCTAACACTCCTGCAATTGCAGCATAAACTGTCATTTTATTTTGAAGCGCCATTTCAATGGTATCAGAATGTGTACAACTAAAAAAGGTTGTTAAGATCCAAATACATAATATTTGATTTAAAATATCCTCAATTATGACTGCACTAGAACAAGCAATTTTTACATTTATTCATCTTGTTGCAGCATCAATCTGGATAGGAGGTTCACTTTTCATTGGAATAGTTTTTTCCCCACTTCTAAAAACAATGACAGATTCATTAGAAGAACGAATGCAAATAATGATTCGTGTAGGAAGAAGATTTAACAAAATTGCTGTTCCATCATTGATTATTCTAATGGGAACTGGTTTGTATAGCTCATATGCATTGCTTAGTAAACCAGAATTACTTGTTGCAACAAGTTATGGTGCCTATTTAATAATCAAAATACTTCTTGTTATTGCATTAATTATTACATACATTATTCATGTTAGAGTTATTCGTAAGGATGTTGAAGAAAAAATAATGTTAAAACAAATGCCAGAAAATCAAATTCAAAAACTAAGAAAAAAAATTATCATACTTGGGGAAGTAACAGTAGTTCTATCAATAGCAATATTGTTTTTTGCATCCTTACTTGATGCTGGAGTCTGAAACCCCTTCAATTATTACTTCAAATCCATCTGGAATTTTTCCAATTCCATATTTGCAACCAGTAATTTTTGATGTTACAAACAAATTTGTCTCTAAATGTTTTGAAATACTTCTAACCTGAAAAATACTTTTTTTATTTGTTAAACTTGCAGGCACAACTAACATATCGGCTAGATTCTCATCAACACTCAACGAATTTTGTAAAAAACCATCAAAATCAATATCAAATTTTTGTAATTTTTTATCAAATAAACAATCAACACCAATTATTGAATTTTCATCAATACCGAAAATTAATAATGAAGCTCCAGAATCAATTGCTTCTTGATTATGTATATCTATATCTACATCAAATTTTTCATTGATTAATTTATTTTTAATTATTTTAATTTCATTTTTTATTTTTTCTATAGGAATTTTTGAAAATGTACATACAATTTTTACTTTTTTGGAATTTCTTTTTGTTAATAAAATTGGTTTTAGATTTGCTGGGTATACTTGTAAATTTACTTGTCCACCACCCTTTGGATAGTATCCCTGTTTGATTACTTTAAGCGAAAACTCAATTCCCATTCTAAAATAAGCTTCTCTTAAAACATTTAGAGTATAATAAATAGTCGGACTCCATAAAACATTTGTTCCACCTTTAATTATCAAGTTAATTTTATTTTTTGAAATTGCAACAACTGGAATTATTGATTGTAGTATTAGCGAAATACTACCTGCAGTTCCTACATCTTCATTTAATTCTAAACTTTCAATTTTTTTTGGAATAAATTTTATTTCAGTTGATCCTATCTCTGCTCCAATTACTTGAGCATTTGAAATTTTTTTTAGAATTTTAATTGCAGTTAGATGTTGTGGTCGTAATCCAGGAACTTTACGATTTATTCTAATGTTTTCAATGTGAATAGGTTGTTTTGTAACACAGGAAATTGTAATTGCTGAACGAATTATTTGACCTCCGCCTTCTCCATATGCTCCATTAATTTTTAAAAAATCCATATGCCCTTTCAATAAATACTCTTTATGATAGTTTTTTAAAACAAAATTCTCTATCTTTTATATGAACGGCTTATTGATTGGAAGATTCCAACCATTTCACTTAGGTCATCTTGAAGCTTTGAGATTTGCATTATCAAAAGTTGATAAATTATGGGTTGGATTAGGCAGCTCAAACAAACCAATTGAAAAAATCAATCCCTTTTCAACTGATGAAAGAAAAGAAATGATAATGAAATCTATTGACAATTCAATGAAAGAGAAAATTTCAATTTATTATATTCCTGATATGGATAATCACATGAAATGGATTGAAAAAATAGATACCATAGTACCAAAATTTGACATTATTTTTTCAAATGATGAATTGACTAAACATCTCTATTCAAAAAGAGATGTGCAGGTAATGACAATCCCATTTTTTAAAAGAGATGAATTATCTGGTACAAATATTAGAGATCTGATAATAAGCGATCAAAAATGGAAGCATTTAGTTCCAGAAGGAACTAGAAATTTTTTAGAAAAATCAAATACAAAAGATCGATTAAAAATTCTTTAATTATAAATAAGCCTCGACAAAACCCCTTTCGGAGATAAATTTTGGAATATTTAGTTATGCTACCAGGTCCAACAAACGTTCCTGAACGTGTAACACGTGCTATGTTTACCCCATCAATTAATCACAGAAGCGATGATTTTGTTGAACTTTATGAAGAATGTGTAAATAATACCAAGAAAATTTTTGAAACCGAAGGAGATGCAGTATGTCTATCTGCGTCTGGAACTGGTGCTACAGAATGTTCTGTTGTAAATCTTGTAAAAAAAGGTGATAAAGTAATAATTCCAGTTAACGGAGAATTTAGTTCTAGATTAGCACAACAAATTGAATGGGCTGGTGGCGAAAC
The DNA here is from genome assembly GCA_013002265.1 of Candidatus Nitrosopumilus sp. Lineage (GTDB taxonomy): Archaea > Thermoproteota > Nitrososphaeria > Nitrososphaerales > Nitrosopumilaceae > Nitrosopumilus. The sequence goes on from JABDKK010000053.1 coordinate 11,059, forward strand.
AATTCGTGTTGAGACTGAACCAGGTGTTAATGCTACATATGATCAAATCAAAGAAGCATTTGATAATAATAAAGACGTAAAAGCATTCTATGCAGTTTGGAATGAAACTTCTACAGGAACTATGCTAAATTATCTTGATAAAATCAAAGACTTGACATCTAGAAATGATTCGTATTATGTTCTAGATGGTGTCTCAATTGTTGGTGGTGAAGAACTACACATGGACAAATGGGGTATTGATATTGCAATGACTGGTTCTCAAAAAGCATTTGCCTGTCCACCAGGAATTTCACCAATCTGTATAAATCAACGAACTAGAAAATACATGGAAGCAAATCCTCCAAATACAATGTATTTCAACTTACCAAGATATTTCAAATATTATGATGAATCAAAACATACTCCTTTCACTCCTGCATTGCCAGTACTATATGCATACAGAGAGGCAATGAGAATTATTCTAGAAGAAGGAATGGAAAAAAGAATTCATAGACATAGAGTATGTTCTGATGCATTATACTCTGGATTATCTGCAATAGGATTAACCCCATTTGCAAATGAAGATTCTCGTTCTACTGTTGTTATTGCATTAAACTATCTGGATGGATTAGAAGACAAAATTTTCCGTGAAACCCTAGCCAAAAAATTCAGAATCTTGGTAGCTGGTGGGTTTGGAAATCTCAAAGGCAAAGTTTTCAGAGTAGGTTGTATGGGTGAAGTAAATCAATATCATGTAATGAGAGCAATATCAGGAATTGCATCAACATTAGCTATGATGGGATATGATACAGATGCTCAAGCAGGACTAAAAACTGCAGAAGAAAAACTAAAAGCTCTCTAAACCCTGTTAACTTAATATAAGGAAATTCGAGACCGATCACATTGACTTTCAATAAAGGATCTTTAATTCTAGTAGATTATACTGCTAAAGTAAAAGATAGCGAAGAAGTTTTTGATACTACAATTGAAGAAGATGCAAAAAAATATTCTATTCATGAACAAAATGTCAAATATCAACCTAAACTAGTTTCAATTTGTGAAGTTTCTTATCCTGTTCTAAAAGGATTAGATGAAGCCCTTTCAAAAACTTCTGTTGGTGACAAACTTACTGTTGAAGTTACTCCTGACAAAGGATTTGGTGAAAGAGACTCTAAAAAAGTTAGGATGATTCCAATTAGAAAACTGGGTGAAGACGCAGAAAAAGTATCTGTTGGTGATAGCATTGAAGTTGATAATAAAAGAGGAATAATTCGTTATATCGGTTCAGGAAGAGTCCAAGTTGACTATAATCATAGGTATGCAGGAAAAACAATTCTCTTTGATGTTAACGTAATAAAATCACTTGAATCTCCTAGTGATAAAATTGATGGAATCTTAAAAAATAGACTACCAGTGGAAGACTCAAAAGTATCATTTGATTTAAAGGATAAAGAAGTAAACATTGCAGTACCTGAAGAAATTTTACGTGCTGATGGTTTACAGATAATGAAACACTTTATTCAATTAGATATTTTCAATTTTGTTCCAACTTTAGAAATAGTTAGTTTTGTTG
>JABDKK010000054.1 GCA_013002265.1 Candidatus Nitrosopumilus sp.
TGGTTTAGCCGATCAACTAGCAGACAAAGTAGTTGACAAATTAGTAGAGCAAGGATTTACTAGTTCTCGAACACCTACAGTTGAGGATATACAAGATATTGTAGAGTCTACTTTAATTGATAGTGGAAATAGCGATATTGCTAAAGCCTATATCGTATATCGACACGAGAGAAGAAAATTAAGAGACGAGAAGAAAAAGGTCTTAAATCTTAAAAATCTAGATCCAGTTTCAAAGAAATTTGATTTGAACTGTCTTAGAGTTTTAGCATCAAGATATCTTTTCAGAAATGGAAAAAATGAGATCATTGAATCACCAACTCAAATGTTTGAGCGAGTTGCAATTCTAGTTGGAATTGGAGATATCCTGTATGATGCACAAATATTTGACAAGTCAGGAAATTCTAAACAAGATATAGAAGAAGCAAAATCTTATCTTGAGAAACTAGATGCCTTTGATTATAAATTCAAAATAGGCTCTTATTTCTTTAACAAGTGGCATTTTAGATCTCTGATAAATCACTATGTTACACTTGCAAACAAAGGTCAGATGAAGATAAGCTTCAAAGATCTATTGACATTGATTGCCGCAAAGAAGCTTGATATCTATGAAGATAAGATAACTGAATACCTTGAACTAATGACTTCGCAAGACTTTCTACCAAATTCACCAACAATGATGAATGCAGGTGGAAGATTAGGACAACTTTCTGCATGTTTTGTCTTAGGAATGGAAGACGGCATGGAGCAGATTATGAAGTCAACATCTGATGCGGCATTAATCTTCAAATCAGGTGGTGGTGTAGGAATAAACTACTCTGATTTGCGTGAAGAAGGCGATATTGTAGCCTCAACTTCTGGTGTAGCATCAGGTCCGGTATCTTTTATGAATATTATAAACACCGTAACTGAAGTCGTAAAACAAGGTGGTAAAAGACGTGGTGCTAACATGGGAATCATTGAAGCATGGCATCCTGATGTTGAGAAATTCATAACAAACAAAACAGAGCCAGGAATTCTAGAGAACTTTAACGTAAGTGTTGGTATTTGGGAAGACTTTTGGCATGCATTAGTCAATACTACTGATGGAAACTATGTCTTACGTAGTCCACGTGATAAAAAACCAGTTAAAGAAATCAATGCACATCAATTAATTGATCTGATTGCATTGTCTGCATGGAAGAGTGCAGAACCTGGATTGATCTTCTTTGATCAAATTAACAAATACAATGTGTTTGCAAAAGCAAGACAAGCACCATTAAGAGCCACAAATCCTTGTGGAGAGCAAAGTCTCTATCCATACGAATCATGCAACCTTGGTTCTATCAATCTGGTAAATCTTGTAAAGCGTCAAGCAGATGGAAGTTATGAGTTTGATTGGCAAAGATATGAAGAGACAATCAGAAAGACAACAAGATTCCTTGATAATATCATTGATGTGAATCACTATCCAGTACCAGAGATTGATGTTGCATCAAAAGAATCTCGAAGAATTGGATTAGGTGTTATGGGAGTAGCAGATCTGCTATACAAATTAAGAATTCCATACAATTCCAAAGAAGGATACGAACTGCAATCAAAACTATCAGAAGCTTTGACATACTATTCTATGGAGGAAAGTGTTGCACTAGCAAAGTCTAGAGGTGAATTCCCATTATGTTCAAAGACAGAATATCCTGAAGGAAAGATTCCAGTTGCAGGATACTATGAGAAACCAAAAGAATCTCACTCCTATGAATGGGACGCACTAATTGATAAAATCAAAAAGTATGGCATTAGAAATGTCTTAACAACTACTGTTGCTCCAACAGGAACTCTATCCATGATAGCAGATTGCTCAAATGGAATGGAACCTGCATTTGCTCTTGTATTTGAGAAAAGAGTAACAGTTGGAAGATTCTTCTACACAAACAAAATTGTTGAAGAAGTCCTTAAAGAAGAAGGTCTTTACAATGATGAAATTCTTGCAAAGATTGCAGACAACTATGGCTCCTTGAAAGGGATTCCTGAAATTCCTCAATGGATGCAGGATGTCTTTGTTACAGCAATGGATATTCACTGGGCAGATCATCTCATGGCACAAGGAGTTTGGCAAGACTGGATTGGAAATGCAATTGCAAAAACAATCAACATGCCATATGATGTAACAGCAGAAGATGTAAAATCTGCATATCTTCTAGCACATGAAATAGGCCTAAAAGGAATTACTGTCTATCGTGATGGTTCTAGACACAAACAAGTGCTTCATATGACAAGTGAAAACGCAGAGAAAACATTTGATGTTGGACCAAGTGAATACATCACTGAATTCATCACCAAAAAAATAACAAATCCATATGTCAAATCTCAAGTCAATGCCGCACTTACATTAAAAGTTCATGACGAAGAAATCACAATGGAACCTCAAAAACAAGAAGAGATTCCTGAAGATCGTCTATGTCCAACATGCAAAAACAGCCTTGTCTTTGTAGAAGGATGCAGTATCTGCATTGAATGTGGATACAGTGGTTGTACTTCCGGATAGAAAATAGTATTGGAAAATTACAGTTATCAAGTATACTTGATAGCCCGTAGGTGGTAAAGGTCTACGTGTTAAGGACATAGCAATCCGGTTGTAGATTCATCCATCCAAAAGAAGCCACCTACGGCTATCCTAATTACTAACCATAAAATTTACTTCAATAAAGCCACTTCGTATATTTTTCGATCACTAGAATCATAGCTTTTTTAGACCTACTAATTACACTGTTTTTGATGGTCAAAAAAAATCTAATTATGATCGGAATCATAATTGTAATTGTAATTGCAACTGCAGTTTTGGCTATGCCTAATTCAGATATTATAACTCAAAAAACTAATGAAAAAATCGGTCTTGTAATTAACACACCAAACCAATCTACATCTCTGCAACAACTAGATCAAGTCTTCATTGATGCATCATCTACTGGAATAGGAAGAAGTAATGTGTATCTTTTCTGGAATATTATCGAGCCACAACGTGGTGAGTTTGATTGGAGACAATCAGATATTTTGATGGGTTTAAATGAAAAAAATGAACTCAAAGTAACCCTATTCTTTTCAATAATTAATGGAGAAACATTAGGTCCGTTTCCTAATTGGATTGGAAAACCATCTCTTAATGCAATAGGAGAAGATAGATTGGTAGATGCGCTGGATGTAATTCTATCTAGATATCATATTATAGATTCAGTAATTATTGCCGGTGAGACCGAATCTCAATTTAGATACTATGAGCAAAACATTCCAGTTTACAAGGAACTATTTACAGGAGTTTATGATAAAATAAAAGAAAAACATCCAGATGTCAAATTTGGAAACTCATTTGCCTTGCATCATGTATTAAATAAAGACCTGACAAATGTGGTAAACGAATTAGCAATCGGGGATTTTGTAGCATTTTCATATTTTCCAGTTGATAGTCTAAATGACATTGTAAAATCTCCACAAGAAGCAAAAGAAGATCTGAATCAAATATTTGAAATCGCACCTGGCAAAAAAATAGCATTATTTGAGATTAGTTGGAGTACTTCTGATTTTGTTGGTGGAAGCGCAGAAACTCAGAGCGATTTTTTGCAAAAACTATTCGAATTTTACTCTGAAAATGAGCCAAATATTGAATTTATGACATGGTACAGACAATATGACAGACCTGAAAATACCTGTGTTTCGGAACAAGAAGATATTGGAGATGAAAAAATTAGTGTTGGTGGAGGTTCTGGTTTGGGGAGCAGCGAATATGTAATTGAGCGATTAAATCATTACATCTGTCATGCAGGACTAGTTGATGTTAATGAAAATCAAAAATCTGGTTGGAATGAATTTAAAAATCAAGTTGACATGATCAATTAAGATGCTTTCTTTAATTCTAGCCGAATCATCTATTGAAACAATTCCTAATGATATGAAAGATCATCCCTCCGTAATCTCTCATGAAAGAAAACTTGGAAAAGATTACTCTGAAATTTTACTGGATAACTCTTGGCACTTTGCAGCTATGAAAGGAATTGAAAATGAAATTAAAAGAGGAAGACCCGATCTTGTCCACTTTTCAATTCTAGAGGCCACAACAATTCCGCTTTACAAAAAAAACAAAATTAAAATTTTTATCCATACAATTAATGACAAAGTTATTTTTCTAGGAGAAAATATACACATTCCAAAATCATATCATAGGTTTGAAGGACTATTTGAAAAATTATTCTTGGAGAAAAAAATCATAATAGATAACAAGGAATTGCTGTCAATTAGAAATCAATCCTTTTCAGAACTAATCAATGAAATAAACCCATCAAAAATTATTGGTCTATCAACTATGGGAAAGCCAAGCTCATTTGAAAAAATTAGCACAGCTTTAGATGAGAATTCCTGCATTGTAGTGGGAGGTTTTCAAAAGGGTCATTTTTCTGATTCAATAAAAAATAAAATTTCAGATATGTTTTCAGTTGGAGAAATATCCCTTGAAGCTCATGTAGTTGTTGCTAGAATGCTTTACGAGTATGAAAAAACCATTTTTATGTAGGACCAGAAATTTGCATTCTGTTGCAGTCATAGTATAGCCTGGTTAGTATTCGGGGTTTC
>JABDKK010000064.1 GCA_013002265.1 Candidatus Nitrosopumilus sp.
ATCTTAAAGATTATTACTGGATGAACAAATTTCTTTTTTTGTGGCCTTCGTAGTACAGTGGTTAGTATAGAGGATTGTGGATCCTCGGACAGGAGTTCGATTCCCCTCGAGGGCCCTCCAAAATTACTTCAAGACTCTATAGAATTGAATCTAAAAATACGGTTTTTTTATTTACTAGCATGTCTTTGATAACCTATTGAAAAGATTGTTTTTTGGTATATTGATTGGAGTTCTTTCAATCTCTCTTAGTTTTACAATGATTACTGCCCAAGAGTGGACTGATTACAATGAACATGATCCTGGAGTGTCTGGCCAAGCAATTCCAGAGTGGGTTGATAATAGTTTTAGATGGTATGTAGATGATTTAATTTCTCAACAAGAACTCCTAACTTCTGTAAACTGGTTGTTAGAAAATAATTTTATGCATTTGTCTGATAAAGCTGCAAAGGAAGTAGATCATTTACGAATAGAAAATGAAAAACTCAAAGCACAATTATCCGAATCTGGACATGAGATAAGTCACAACCTTGGAACTTCTCAAGATAGTGCTGTTGAAGATGAAATAATGATATTGTTAAGACCTGCACCTGGAACAGATGCAGCTGAAGATGAAATAATGGTATTGTTAAGACCTGCACCAGGTTATGATATATCTGAAGATGAAATTGTAATGTTTCTAAAATCTTCCTCAATGAAAGGATATGACTATTATCAAGGAGCTGCTGCTTCTGGAAACGATAAAGGTGAATTTTGGTTTGAAGATTTGCCACCAGGTGCCACAGGAGATGATGGTGGAGAATTTTGGTTTGAAGATTTAATCCCTGGGCATTCACAAAGTAATGAATCTCAATCCTGTTCGATTCAATGTTTAGTCTATGATCCAGTTTGTGGTGAAAATGATATCACATATGCATGTGGGGAAGCTGAAGCCCAATGCAATGGCGTTGAAATAGCATACGAAGGAGAATGCAAAGCTGATGTTGATGAAAAAAATTCATGTGATATTGCATGTTTTGTCTATGATCCCGTTTGTGGAGAAGATGGAGTTACCTACGCATGTGGAGATGTAGAAGCTGAATGCAATGATGTTAAAGTAGACTATGCAGGCGAATGCAATGATCCAATGGATATTGCTTGCACAAAACAATATGATCCTGTCTGTGGCGTGGATGGAAAAACATACGGCAATTCATGTATTGCAATGTCTTATGATGTAGAAGTTGATTATGATGGAGAATGTATTGTATGTCCTGATCACTATGTCCCTGTTTGTGGTACTGATGGAATAACATATGGAAATGAATGTGAGGCAAACAAAGCAGGAAGTCCTATAGAATATGAAGGTCAATGCAGAGATGCAACTTCAACTAGATAGAAGATCTGTGTCTATTTTCATCTCCAAAACTATCTTGAATTGTAAATGAAAAAATTGTAACTATTACAAACAATGGGATTAAAGCAAAAATTATCTTACTTTTCACTCATGCCAATATTTTTTGAATGATATAAACAGTCTACTGATTTCTATTTTCGCTACTCACCTGCAGCTAATATGTACAAATAATTCATAATGTTCAATTCTCGAATTGAAAATCAATTTTACTCTTAATATGGGATGTTTTTAGATTTTTTTTCATGGATCTTAACAAAATTTTAGTCCCAATTGATGGTTCAAAAAAATCCTTTGAAGCCCTAGATAGAGCAATTACTCTTGCAGGTTTTACACATGGTCAAGTAACTGGCATCTATGTAATTCCTCATGTGATTGATGGAGGACCAAGAACTAAAGCCTTTGATAAAATATTGGAGGCTGATGGGAAAATTATTCTAAAAAAAGCAGAAAAACGTGTAGGAAATAAAAATGTCAAATTTACAACAAAAATTCTAAGAGGTTCTCCGGGTCATGTAGCATTACATACTGCCAAAACAGGAAAATTTGATCATATTGTAATGAGTACAACTGGTTCTGGTAGTGCTTCTAAAGACATGATAGGAAGCGTTTCAAATCACATACTTCAAAAATCAAAAATCCCTGTATACTTGATCAAATAATTCAAATTTAAAATTAGTATCTTAAATGATTTTTAAAAAATTCCAAATTTACTAGATTCCA
>JABDKK010000066.1 GCA_013002265.1 Candidatus Nitrosopumilus sp.
GCATGGGAAGTAATGTCAGACAAAGTTTGCGGAGACAAGTTATGTTCTGAAATAAAATCTACCGTATCTCGGGTCTCATCCATTGCTTATTTTCCTCCACCACTCAAACAACTCTCACAAGGTACGCAAGCTTCTGATGTAACCTGCACCGAAGGCAAGGTACTTGTGTTGAAAAAATCAAATGGGTTACCAGCTTGCATCAATCCATCAAGTGTTGAAAAATTAATTTTGCGTGGATGGGCAATTCACATTCTTCCTGATTACACTGATGAAAATAGCAACTCTGAAATTTTCGTACTTGGAAATCATGCTACTGTCTCTGAGGATGTGAAATATTTTGGCAATGCTTTTGGTTACTTGGCCAAACCTGTTTCTAATGGTGAGTATCCTGGAATTATAATGATTCATGAATGGTGGGGGCTAAATGGTAACATCAAGGAGATGGCAGACAAGCTTGCATCTCATGGTTATGTTGTTTTAGCAGTTGATCTTTATGATGGAAAAGTTGCTACCACATCTGAACAAGCAAGGCAATTGATTACCCAACATGATGCCAAAAAAGGACTTGATAACATGAATGCTGCAATCTCTTTTCTAAATGAGAATTATCCTACAGAAAAAATTGGCTCAATTGGTTGGTGTTTTGGTGGTGGGCAATCACTTAATCTTGGAATAGAAAATGATGCCATGGATGCAACCGTAATTTATTACGGAAGCCTGGTAACTGATGCCGATAAGTTATCTGAAATTGATTGGCCAGTTTTGGGAATTTTTGGTGAACTTGATCAAGGAATTCCAGTTGAGACTGTCAACAAATTTGAGGATATGTTAAATGAACTGGAAATCCCAAATGAAATCCACATTTATCCTGGAGTGAATCATGCATTTGCCAATCCCTCTGGAGAGAGATATGCTCCCAGCGAATCAAAAGATGCGTGGAGCAAAACAATTTCGTTTCTTGATTCCAATTTAAAATAAAACCATTTAATTTCCCATTATGTGAAGATCTTAAATATTACTTCAACAAATATTTGTAATGAGTCGTGAAGATTTCAATTCATCATCAATTTTAATAAAAGATATCATGACAAAGGCTTTGATATCAGTTAACCTATCTACTACTGCTTTACAAATTGCCAAAATGATGGAACAAGGTGGAATTGGCGCAATAATTGTAAAAAAAGATGAAAATCCCTTTGGAATTATTACTGATAGAGACTTTGCAACTAAAGTTGCAGCAAAACAACTATCCCTAGAAACACCTGTTGAAAAGATAATGTCTTCCCCACTGATTACTATTAATCATGACGAGCGAATTTCTGCTGCTGCAGATAGAATGACTGAGAAAAAAATTAGAAAGCTTGCAGTTACTGATAATGGAAAAATTGTAGGAATCATTACTTCTACTGATCTTGTGACACAATTAGCAAAACATTAGAACGTCTTGGTCTTTCTTAGAAAAACTGTTACTGATGCCATGTAGCATGCTGTTGCTATAACTTCTGATACTAGTGATGCAATGTATGGCTCTATTCCCACTTCTAAAAAATAAAATAAACTTGGCCATCTTATTCCGAGATAAATAATTTCCCCCAATCCAAATGATGAAATCAAAGCAATAAGTTCTCTTTTGATTAGACTACCTTTCATCGATTTGTATCGTGATCTGTTGTCATAATAGAACAAACATGAAAAAATTCCAAAATAAATCACATACCCAACTATGATTGTAATTGTTGTGTTAAGATAATTTTCTTGATCAGCTAGTAATTGAGCAACTACTGCAGAGAGTGACGCTGAAATTATAAAACATATTAAAAAACTTCTGTTGATCTGAAGTAATTGCTGGTTTAGTTTCATACTTTATCTTTGGTAACTAATAATTTGTATCGCTTGATAAACCAAACTATGAAAAATAGATGTGAATGGGCCAAAGAAGAACCAAATATTTCATATCATGATAATGAATGGGGTAGGCCTCAGCACGACGATCAAAAATTATTTGAGTTTTTACTCCTTGAGGGTGCACAAGCTGGCCTGTCCTGGGCTACTATTCTAAAACGAAGGGAGGGATACAAAAAAGCATTTTCGAATTTTGACCCAAATCTTGTCTCAAAATTTACTCAAAAACAAGTGGCAAAATTACTATGTAATTCCGATATTATCCGAAACAAACTAAAAATTAACTCTGCAATCAATAATGCAAAGCAGTTTTTAACAATTCAACAAGAATTTGACTCATTTGATTCGTACTTGTGGGGATTTGTGAATCATAAACCAATTAAAAATAATTTCAAAAAGTTGTCAGATATTCCAACTCAGACTGAAATTTCCACAAAATTGAGTATGGATCTTAAAAAACGTGGATTTACCTTTGTTGGACCGACAATTTGCTATGCACTAATGCAGGCTATAGG
>JABDKK010000143.1 GCA_013002265.1 Candidatus Nitrosopumilus sp.
CTTTTGCTCCAGGAGGAGCATCTCTTGAAACAGTAGAGCTTTGTCCTACATGTTGATGACGGCCACCACCATGTGGGTGAACATATGCTGCCTGTGCAACACCTCTAACAATTGGATATTTCTTTCCTTTAGCTTTAAAACTACGCCATTTATTTCCTGCACTCATGAAGTGTCGTTCGCTTGCACCGCCACCTGCAAGAGTTCCTATCATGGCTCTATTTTTTGGATTTAGAGTAGTAAATTTTCCAGAAGGAAGTTTGACTGTTACTCCTTCATCACCATGTGAAAATACAGTAGCATTAGTTCCTGCTGACTTAACTATAGCACCACCATCTCCAAAGTGCTTTTCAATATTACAAACAATTGTTCCATCAGGAATATTTTGAACACTAATTACATTTCCTTGTTGAATCTCAGATTTTAAGCCAAATTGTAAAGTTTGACCAACTTTAGCACCAAGAATTGCTGGAACATAAGATACAGAGCCATCCTCAAATCTAATTTTGGCTAATGGTGCTTCTCTCCCACGTTCATGAACTAAATCAATAATTTCACCTTCATGCTGCTCTGCTAGTGAAAATCTTGGATAATTTGCCTTGGAGCCTAACTTTCCAGTAGATGTAGATCTAAATTGAAATCCTCCACGGCCACGACGTCTAACTAATGGTCTCTTACCCAAGTTAATCGTTACCTACCTAAAGAGGATTTTAAGCTTGTGGTAATACTTGTTATTTGGTAAAATTACCACAAAGGTATAAAAATTAGACAGGGGGCATTTGAGTATGAGTCAAAATGCTCTTTCTCTTAAAGTTCTAGAGGCATATACAAGAGATGTAGGAAGAGGAGTGGCTAGAATAGATTATGACTCCATGGACACTCTAAATGCTTCAACTGGAGATGTCATTGAAATTAAGGGTAAGAGAAGAACAGTTGCAAAATGTCTACCACTTTATCCATCAGATGAAGGAAAGGGAATTATCAGAATTGACGGCCTTGGAAGAAACAATTCAGGAATAGCAATTGGTGATACAATTTCCGTTAGAAAAATTAAAGCAGTAGCTGCTGAAAAAGTGGTAGTTGCACCATTAGAGGCAATCCCTCCAATAGATGAAAGATATCTTGCAGATGCATTAGAAAGTGTTCCTTTGATTAAAGGAGATAATGTTATGGTTCCATATTTTGGTGGTCGTTTAACTTTTCAAGTAATTGGAGTAACCCCAGCAGCTGATGCAGTTTTAGTTACTCAAAAAACTGTTTTCCATATCGCTGAAAAAGGGGAAACATTACGTGGAGTTCCACAAGTAACCTATGAAGACATTGGTGGTTTAACAGATGAAATTAAAAAAGTAAGAGAAATGATAGAGCTTCCATTAAGGCATCCAGAGATTTTTGAGAAGTTGGGAATTGAAGCACCAAAGGGTGTTTTATTGTATGGTCCACCTGGAACAGGAAAAACACTTCTTGCTAAAGCAGTAGCCAATGAAAGTAATGCTCATTTTATCAGTATTTCAGGTCCAGAAATTATGAGTAAGTTTTATGGGGAAAGTGAAGCTAGATTAAGAGAAATTTTCAAAGAGGCAAGAGAAAAAGCACCTTCAATCATCTTTGTGGACGAAATTGATTCGATTGCGCCAAAAAGAGAAGAGGTAACAGGTGAAGTTGAAAGAAGAGTTGTATCTCAAATGCTATCATTAATGGATGGACTAGAAGCTAGGGGTAAAGTAATTGTAATTTCTGCAACTAACAGACCAAATGCAATTGATCCTGCACTAAGAAGGCCAGGGAGATTTGATAGAGAAATTGAGATTAAAGTTCCAGATAAAAAAGGAAGAAAAGACATCCTTGCAATTCACAGCAGAAACATGCCATTGTCTGATGATGTAAACATCGATAAAGTTTCATCAGTAAGTCATGGATATGTTGGTGCGGATTTAGAGTATCTTTGTAAAGAAGCTGCCATGAAATGTTTAAGAAGGCTACTTCCTGTACTTAATTTAGAAGAAGAGAAAATTCCTCCTGAAACTTTGGATAAACTAATTGTAAATAATGATGATTTCCTAAAGGCTTTGATTGAAGTAACCCCATCTGGAATGAGGGAAGTCTTTATTGAAAATCCTGATGTAAAATGGGACGATGTTGGTGGATTAGAAGATGTAAAGAGAGAGCTACAAGAAGCTGTTGAATGGCCAATGAAGTATCCTGGGCTTTATGATAAGCTTGGTCACAGTATGCCAAGGGGAATATTACTTCATGGACCAAGTGGAACAGGAAAAACACTTCTTGCTAAAGCAGTAGCTACTCAAAGTGAAGCAAATTTTATTTCAGTAAGAGGACCAGAACTTCTTTCAAAATGGGTTGGAGAATCAGAAAGAGGAATTAGAGAAATTTTCAAAAGAGCAAGACAATCATCTCCTTGTGTAGTTTTCTTTGATGAAATAGATTCAATTGCTCCAATTAGAGGAGCAGGTGGTGAAACAGCTGTAACTGAAAGAGTAGTTAGTCAATTACTTACTGAATTAGATGGTATGGAGAATATGCATGGAGTTGTTGTTTTAGCAGCAACAAATAGAGCAGATATGATTGATCCTGCTTTGTTAAGACCAGGAAGATTTGACAAAATTATTCAGATTCCACTTCCAGATAAAGAAAGCAGAAAGAGTATCTTGAAGATAAATGCTGAGAAAATACCAACATTAACTGATGAAAATGATTCTCAACGTGTTGATTTTGATAAACTTGCAGATTTAACAGATGGATTAAGTGGTGCAGATACAGCAGCGATTGCCAATACTGCCGTATCTTTAGTAATTCATGAATTCTTAGATTCTCACCCAGATGTTAAAGATGTTGAAAAAACTAGTATTGATGCTAAAGTTACCATGAAACACTTTGAAGAAGCAGTAAAGAAAGTTAGAGAACAGAAAGATCTCAAGATGGGCGAAAAACTAGTAGCTTCCTATTACAGGTAGTTTTAATTAAATAACAAATCTAATCCTCCTAAATGTCAGAATATAGAGGGTATAAAGGAGATTCTTTAGAATTCTTAAAAATTAACAAAATTTCAGTAAATGATTCTGTTAATATTCTATCAGATATTACTTACTCAGGAATTATTATGCCACGATATGAGCATAGTGATGACAAACATATTGTTTTGAAACTAAAAAATGGTTATAATATTGGTCTGGAGATTTTAAAGATTGAAAAAATTGAAAAGATTCAATCTGCAGAGAAAATTTTTGAACATAAAGAAAAAAATGAGATAGTTGATGGACTGCCAAAAATTTTATTATTATCAACTGGGGGAACAATTGCAAGTAAGATTGATTATAGAACAGGAGCAGTAACACCTGTATTGACAGCAGAGGAATTGAATTCATCAGTTCCAGAACTTAATAAAATTGCAAATATAGATGCAGAAGCTTTGTTGTCTGAATATTCTGAGAATATAATGCCAAACCATTGGATACAAATCGCTGATAAAGTTAATCAGTATTCTAAATCAGATTATACAGGAATAATTATCGCACATGGAACAGATACGATGCATTATACATCATCTTTTCTGTCATTTGCATTAGCAGGATTCCCCATTCCAATTGTATTAGTTGGCTCACAAAGATCATCTGATCGTGCTTCATCAGATGCTGCACTCAATTTGATTGGTGCAGTAAAATTCATCACAGAAAGTAAAACTAAAGGAATCTATATCGTAATGCATCAAGATGAAAATGATGAAACAATTGCGTGTCATATTGGAAATAGAGTGAGAAAAAATCATACAAGTAAAAGAGGAGCATTTCAAACTATTGGAGATGATCCAGCATTTATCATAACAGAAAATCAAATTATGAAAAATATGTCAAAAGAATTTTTCAAAATAAAGGGATACCTACCAAGAATTAAAATTGATACAAAAGTTGCTTTAGTGAAATATCATCCAGGATATAATCCAAAATTGTTGGATGACATTATAGAAATGGGCTATAAAGGAATAATTTTTGAAGGAACAGGATTAGGTCATATTGGAAATACAATGTATGAAACTGTTAGGAAGGCAAATCAAAAAGGAGTTTTCCTAGGAATGACTTCTCAGTGTATTGATGGCAGAGTTAGCATGACAGTATATGAAAGTGGTAGAGATTTACTTGATTTAGGAATAACTCCATTAGAAAATATGATTCCAGAAGTGGCACTTGTCAAGGCAATGTGGGTATTGGGAAACTATGATAATTTAGAAGAAATAAAGAAAGTAATGCTTGAAAATATATCTTCGGAAATATCATACTAAGTGAGAAAATGTCAGAATTTTCCATAGACAGTGTTGGAATTAAAGTAGGACTGGAAATACATCAACAACTTGCAACAAATAAAAAATTATTTTGTAATTGTACACCAATAGATTCAGATGAATACTCTATCAAATTTAAACGCAAATTAAGAGCATCAAAAAGTGAATTAGGTGAATTCGATCCTGCTGCATTGTTTGAAAAATCTAAATCAAAAACAATAATGTATTATGCAAATCCACAAAGCAGTTGTTTAGTGGAGCAAGATGAAGAACCCCCACATGAATTAGATAAAGATGCAAAACAAACCTCATTTGTTATAGCTTCGACATTAAGATCGAATATTTTTAGTGAAATATATCCCATGAGAAAAACAGTTGTTGATGGTTCTAATACTACAGGATTTCAACGTACAATGTTAATATCACAAGGCGGATTTTTTGAAGTAGGAGGTAGAAAGATAGGAATTCAATCAATTTGTCTTGAAGAAGATGCT
>JABDKK010000078.1 GCA_013002265.1 Candidatus Nitrosopumilus sp.
ATTGAATACCCTGAACAAATGTTTCATCATCGATTTGATTTGATGCCCACCATTCAGCATTACTCTTAATCCAAGAAGGAATTTCTATTTCGGGTTCTTCAATAAATGGATTAAGTGCAGTTGTTCCAATAATATCAATTATTGAATCACCTACAAAAAATGGAATTACAAGAGTTCTAGATTCTGAAGAAGTTTCTATTTCCAAATAATCAGTTTCAAAACCATCAACTAAGACGAAAAAAATATCATCTGATGTTTCAAATTTGGCATCAAGTAGAGTTCTAGGAATTGTTATTTCAAATGTTCCATCAGAACTAGTATTCATTGTAATTACCAATTCAATAAAATCTGGATCTAAGTACATTGATTCAACAATACCATTTTCAATATTATAGGCAACATCATATGAGTGAACTAAGATCGTTCCCTTTTCAGCAAAAGATAGTTGGGAACTTGTTGGAATCAGGAGTATTGAAAAAATCAATCCAAGAAAAAACAGGGAATTTTTTGTATTCATATTTAATTCCCAGATAGACTGACATCTTCATTTAGGTCGACGGAAATGTCTGCACCAGAATTTTCACCTGTAGCATTATTTGTAATTTCATTTGGAGATGAAATTATCTTTGTTAGAGTTGCATCACCTTCAAGAAACCACAAGTTTGAAATTTTACTTTGGGGTCCAAGAATAGAAACTTGAGTTAAGCCATCAATTTCATTAATTGGAGAATCAGAGTTTAAGTAAATTTTGAGCGTAGAATGTACTTCTTCTATCACATTATCTTCTAAAAATGCAATAATCACAAGTGAATCTTTATTTCCAGCATTATCTGATGAGATTGCTCTTGCTTTGCCAAATCCACAATTGTAAGGAACATCATCAACTAAAATATCACATTCTTGTAATTCTAACTTCAAATTTAATTTACTTTTATCAAAAGTTTTGAAAGTCATAAAACCAGTAAGTAGAGATATTTCTGAATTATTGCCAATAGAAATTGCATCCACTGAATCAAAAACAAGTTCAAAGGTTTCATCAGTTGTTATTTTAACCATTTTTTTACCTAAATAGTCACCATTGCTAATTTTTTCAAGAATTTTTTGAGTTCTAGTATCTAATTTCTCAGAAAGAGCTAAGAATTTTTCAACATCATTTGCTCGGTTTAATTCAATTTTATTTTGATATTTTTCTTTAATTTCTTTTAATTTTTCCTTATAATCATTAGATTTCTCCATTAATTTTTCTTCTAATCTTTTTCTATCATATTCAAGCTTTTCTTTCTTTTGTTCTAATTTTTTTAATTTTTCTTCAGCTCGTTGTTTTTTCTCTTCAATTTTCTCAATTTGTTTTTCAAATCTTTCAGAATCATCTTTATCAGATGTAGTTTGAGCAAAAGATTCTTCTAGTGAAACTATACCAAAAGATCCACTAAGCAAAATAGATGCCGTAATACCAAAAAATACAAATTTTTTATCCATTTTGAAAGCTTGACTGAATAATAGTTAAAAAGATTACTTGGTAATCATTTGTTTTAATTTAATTTTGATTTTACGAGATTGACAAAATATTTGTGAAGTGATGTATCAGTTGTCAGTTCAGGATGAAAAGACGTACCAATTACATTTCCTTTTTTTACTGCAACAATACGTTCATTTAATTTTGATAATATTTCTACATCAGAACCAACATCAGAAACAGATGGAGCTCTAATGAAAACACCATTAAATTTTGGAATTCCTATTGATTCCATAGATATGTCAGATTCAAATGATTCACGTTGTCTTCCAAAAGAGTTTCTTTCTAATTTAATATCAAGAATTTCTAGTAGAGGTTGATTGGTTTTTCCAACTATACGATCATCAGCTGTTTTTGAAAGCATAATCATTCCAGCACAAATTCCAAGTACAGGCATTCCTTTCTCAATTTTTTCTTTCAGAATTTTCAATGATCCATTAACTAAAGATAGCTGACCAATTGTAGTGCTTTCCCCACCAGGAATTATCAAACCATCTATTTGAGAAATTTCATGAGGGGTTTTTACAGCAATTACTTTTCCATCAATACCCAAATCTGCTAGTACAGTCCTTACAGATAGTAGATTTTCTTGAATGTCGCCCTGTATTGCTAAAACACCAATACAAACACTCATGAAGTTCCACCACGATCTTGCATACGCAATTCTAAAGTATTAACATCTAATCCTAACATTGACTGTCTTTCATCAATCATTTTTTGAGCTTCCTTTACTTTATCAGATTCATTCCAAAATGTAGTTGCTAAAACTATGGCTCTAGCTCTTTCTTTGGCATCATCTGCATTAAAAATTCCAGAACCTACAAAAATTCCATCACACCCTAATGACATCAGATATGCTGCATCTGCAGGTGTTGCAATACCACCAGCTGCAAAATTAACAACAGGTAATCTTCCAAGTTTTGCAGTTTGTTCAACAATATCATAAGAGACTTTGAATTCTCTTGCCATTCTAACTAGATCTTGATTATCACCTGAATCATAAATTGATTTTATGGTTCTTAGTTCATCATTGACTTTTTTGATGTGTGTTACAGCTTCAGCAACATTACCTGTACCAGGTTCTCCTTTTGTTCTAATCATTGCAGCACCCTCTTCAATCCGTCTAAGTGCTTCAGCTAATGATCTTGCCCCATTAACAAATGGTGTAGTAAAATCCCATTTCCAAATATGATGTGATTCATCTGCTGGAGTTAATACTTCAGATTCATCAATCATGTCAACATCAGTTTCTTGGAGAACTAATGCCTCATTCACATGACCAATTCTACATTTTGCCATTACAGGAATTGTTACAGAGTCCATAATGTCTTCAATAATTCTAATACTTGCAGTTCGTGCTACTCCACCTGCCTTTCTAACTTCAGATGGAAGTTTGTCTAAAACCATAACTGAAACTGCACCGGCCTCCTCAGCTATTTGTGCTTGCTCCACATTTGTAACATCCATTACAACTCCATTTTTCAGCATATGTGCAAAGCCGCGTTTAAGAGTTGAGGATCCACGAATGACATCAGTAAAATCAACTTTTTCAGATACTATTCCTTTAGCATCATTACGTTCACCTGATAGAGGAAGCATATTGTAAATTTCACTGAAGGTTATTTGTACCTATTCACTAATTTTAGATATAATTTGATCCAGTTCAGTTTCAACCATGGTAATTATTGGAGGAATAAAATTAGACGTAACGTTTTGTTCAGGCCAATGGATTTGGTTTACTTTTCCATTTAAAGTGACTTTAACATTAGATTTTTGATATTCAGTTGCATTATCAAAAACTACAAAAGATTCTGATGGAATGGAAATAAACCCAGTTTCTTTAATCAATGCTTTTAATTTGTTAAGTTTTACTTCATCAATTTTTGAACGTATGTCGGGTTTGGGATATCCTTGATCTGTAACAGAGTATTTTACATCACCATCATTTTTTATCAAGAGAATTTCAGTTTTTTGTGCTCCAACTCTTTCAGTCACACCATAAGAAATTTTTTTCAATTGATGTTTGGTATATTCAATTTCTATTTTGTCAAACGAATTAGCTGCAGAAATTGGAATTTCATTTTTTGTCAGTAAAGGAACAGAAATTAAAATTGCAGCAATTACTGGTATTGCTCCTAAAACTAAGTAACCTGTTTTTACCATGATTGATTTACAATGAAAGATTGATGAATATGCAAATAAATCTTGGTTAAAATAACTTAAAATTCAAGTCTATTTCATTCTTGTTTGTGGGGTCGTAGCCTAGCCTGGTAGGGCGACAGTGTCTACGATTAGATCACCGCTAAGGGCTCCAGAGGTAAACTAAGCTAAACTGACTCAAGGATGATGTAAGTTTGGAGCTGTAGTGACCCGTAGGTCGCCGGTTCGATTCCGGTCGGCCCCACGTTTTCACCAGTTTTAATGAAATTACAAAATAATTTTTCTAAATCATAAACACTCTACTAATGGATAGTTTGTTAAAAAAATTAAACAAATTTTCAGGTTTTGTATCATGTTGTTTTTATTCCCTAGATTCTTTTGATCATCATGGTAGATCTTAGATGCAATGACTATGGCTTTGAGTGCAGTTATGTCACCGAAGGTGCAGTTGAAAAGGTTGTTTTTGAGTATTGGGACCATATGAAGAAAGAACATGGAATAGAGTATGCAACAGAGACCATAGGAAATTCCATTAAGAGAAAGACTCGCCAGATCAAGCTACCAGCATAATGGTTTGGCAGGTCCATTTATTTTAGTAAATAGTTCTTCTCAAATATCGATCATAGCATCCATGTGGCAAAGTAAGATATGGGTTCAGGGTTTTTTGAGTGATAACTATAGATACATCTGTAAAGGCAATCCCAACCTTGCAGTACCTGCATTTTCCGTAATACCATATTCAGAA
>JABDKK010000086.1 GCA_013002265.1 Candidatus Nitrosopumilus sp.
AATTTTTTTGAAACTATCAAATGGTTGGGCTCCCTTTAATTCTACATATCCTAATTGATCATTTCCTACAAAAAATCCTGGTGTACCTGTCACTCCATAATCTCTTCCATCATTAAGATCTTTTTGAATCTCTTCTATGTATTTGCCACTAGATAGACATGAATCAAAAGTTTCTTGATCTAATTGTATTGCATCTGCATATTGACTGAAAATTGAGATTGCAATTACTGTTTCTTGATTATTCCATTCATTTTGGTTATTAAACAACATATCATGCATTTTTCTGAATTCTCCCTGTTCGTTTGCACATTCAGCTGCAACTGCTGCAGGCAACGCATTAGGATGGATACTTTGGATTGGGAAATCTCTGAAGACTAACTTGACCTTCCCCTGATCAATATAATCTTGTAAAATTAGTGGAAGGGTCTGAATGTGGAATCTGGCACAAAATGGACACTGAAAATCCGAAAACTCTATAATTGTAATTGGAGCGTCTGGATTTCCAATAATTGGGTCATTATCTGCTGAAATTTTTACTGGGGGTTTTGGTTGCTCAGATGGTAATTGATTTTGTAAAATTTTTAATTCAAGTTTTGCCAGTGCCTCGTCTAGTTTCTCTTCTGAAATTTGATTTGAGTTCATTGTGGAATAAGATCCTGCAAAAAATGATGCTATGGCAACTGCGATAATTATACCTATGATCAATCCCTTAAATGTTGATTTTTTTACAGAAATCGTGTTGCTGCTGAGTTGAGTAAATTCAACATCATCTGTACTCATTTAAATTATTTTCAAATTCTAGCATACTTATTCGTATTGCCAACTGCTTGGGGAAATGAAAAATATTAAAAGCCAATGACGGGATCCGAACCCACGACCTGCTGATTACAAATCAGCTGCTCTAACCAGGCTGAGCTACATTGGCACGATGTAAAATAAATTTTTTCAACTTTAAAATGTTACCAGAGTTCATCTGGAACATTTTTTGTCAAAATTCGATAAAGTATCCGTCAGTTTATAATAATGCCTTCTTTTGACACCTGTTATGAGATACATTGAACCAACAAGAGTTAAGGTTCTGATGATGATGTTTTTTGCAACAGGTATTCTTGGGATGATTATTGGATTAGTAATTGCTCCTCCCTCAATGACTATGATATTGACCTTCATGGGTGTGATTAATTTTGGATTGGGGGCATTTTTCAGCTACATATTTTTGACTCAGACTAAAAAGTCCCCTGACAAAAGAAAGAAAAAAAGAAAAAATGACAAGTAACAAAATGCATTTAATATGATTAATTGATTTTTTATAAAAAACATGTTTAAATCAAAATCTGAACGAAACGTTACCTTAGATATTATATACTCTGACAATAAATCTGGTTATGCAAGAGGGTCAGTTAGCACCAAATTTTACTCTGATAGCAAATACTGGAGAATCCGTCACCTTGGATTATTTTAAAGACAAAAAAAATATTGTACTTTGCTTTTATCCAAAAAATCATCTGTTTGGATGTCCCTCTAAAAAAGTATTCAAAATGGCAAAAAGCGTCATTTCTGCATATGATGATATTGTGTCAACTGACACTGAACTATTTGCAATCTCTGTAGATACTGTAGAGAATCAAACCAAGTTTGTCAAAGAGTATACAATTCCATATCTACATCTAAGTGATACTAGTAAAGAAACATGCAAAGAATATGCTGGATTGAATTTTGTGGGACTGCCAAAGCGTTCTACATTTATTATCGATAAAAAAGGAAGCATCCGAAAAATTTTTCGGGACATTGATGTGGAACAACATGGTCAGCAGATTGCAACTTTTTTGCAGCAAATGTGAAAAATCCTTTTTCAAATTAACGTATAAATATTAACCATAATTCATCAATTCAGAAATGCTGGACTTAGTAGCCAAGAATCTCTTTTTAACAAAAGGAAAGGGTGTTCATGAAGACCGATTGACAAGTTTTGAATATGCACTAAGAGATGCTGGCATTGCAGGTACAAACCTTGTTTTGATATCTAGCATCTTTCCACCACAGGCAAAATTAATTTCAAGAAAAGAGGGTTTGACCAGAATTAAACCTGGACAAATTCTATTTACAATTTATTCAAAGAATCAAACAAACGAACCACATAGAGTATGTGCAGCTTCTGTAGGACTTGCTCAACCAAAAGATAAAACTCGATACGGATATCTTTCTGAATACGAATCATTTGGCCAAAATGAAATTCAAGCAGGTGAATATGCTGAAGATATTGCAGCTCAAATGCTTGCATCCTCATTAGGTATTCCGTTTGATGTTGATAAAAACTGGGATGAGAAAAGACAACAATGGTCAATTTCAGGACAAATCTATAACACACATAACATAACACAGTCTGCAAAAGGAGATAAGGATGGAAAGTGGACAACTGTTTTTGCAGCCGCAGTTCTTTTGGTATGATTATTTTCTATAACCTTTAAGATAAAATATTGCAGCTGCAACTGCAACTATTGTAATAATTATCACAACTAATGTAGATTCATCAAAATTCGTTTTTAGCCTTTCAACTTTAAGCTGGTTTCCACCAAGTGAAAATTGTAATTCTTCACTACTTACTGATGATTTGTCCCCAAAGATGTATTTTCCTTGAATTCTTTGCCCTTCCATTGGATCAAATACCCAGCCTGCTTTTGTAATATCCGTTGGAATCAATTCATTTCCAATCATTTGGGTAGGTAAGATATTCCCTTTGACATTTGAAACATTTGTATCATCTGGTGATAAAATAACCACTTGGATGATTGAATTTAATGGGTAATTGCCCGAAGAAAAATATTTTGATCTTTTCAACTCATCTGTTTTTAGAAATTCAAGTGGATTAATATCGCTAATTGATGATGCCATTTGTGGGTAGGTAGCTGATAATCTTAACTGCATTAATGATCTGCTCTCTGAAGGAATTATTGAGAATGTCATCTTTGAATTGTCGCTAAGAGATAGATCTCTTGCAGCATTATAGAATCCTCCATCATCTCTGATCTCTTTTGGAATTAGAAGAGCAGCTATTTTCTCATACATCGAGGAGGTATCCTCCATTGGCATTGTGTATACTGCGGAAACTGTTCCTTTTCCAGAAATTATTCCTGATGTTTCTAGTGCTTTACTTGTTTCATCACTACTATGAATAAAGGTCGAATGTAATTTTGCATTGGTATCAAATATTTTGTTGATTTCTCCAATGAATTGATTTGCTACTTTTAGTGTGGTGTTTTGAATCTGCAAGAAATTTTTATCATTTGGGTTTCTCTTTACATTGATCAAAATACATGACTGGTTGTCCACTCCTAGAATGCATTGATTTTGATTTGTCAGTGTGACTGCTGAAATATTTCCATTCTCTCTAATTCTTTGCTCTAATTCTGCAGGAATTTTCATCTCTTGAATGCTAGTTGTTTGCAATGTTATTGAAGCAGTTACATTTTGAGAAATGGTCTTATCTACAAAAAATTGTGCTGTTTCTTGAAATGTCGAAAGCCCAATTTCTTGTGAGAATACATTACTAATTGAAATACCTGTAACAAAAATTAGTCCAATTATTAATAGACTTTTTTGCATAGGTAGTACCCTTTTGATGAAATTATTAAATTTACTCATGTATTATCCCATAAAAAATTCTGATTTTTAAAAATACGATATCGAGTAACTAATATTGTAATTTCTCTAAATAACTAACTGATAATGGCTCTAGTTCCTTTTCTTGTTGATATTTTTCAGGATCCAATTTTTTCTATTATCTTTGTGCTGGGTGCGTTTGGAATTGGTTTATTCCAAGGAATTATTTTAGGCCGAGCAATACTGGTAAGATTTCCATGGCTTCAAAATCACTTAAAGACAGTATCTGTGACTTTGTTTATTTTATTTTTAATTAATGCAATTCTAAGTGTTCCACGTTTTGCATCGCCTGAGAAAATAGAACTATCGATTTTATCTGCTGCAAACCCTTCTGAGATTGCATCTACGCTGTTTCTGATATTTGGGATGAATACGGGATTTCTTACAGTTCTTGCAATTTCAATAACTGTGATGACTTTTGTTCTTTTGAAATTTACAAACCTTCATGGTTTGACAAAAGGTTTTATTTTCTTTTTTAGTATTCTTTTACTTCTTCTAACAGGTCTGAGTAGATTCACAGATCTTACACCGAGCACCTTTGAAATTTTACTCTATTTTCTATATCAGCTGGGAATAACAATTGGTATTTTGATAGGTACAATTCGGAAGATAAAACCCAAAAAAGTAGAATAATGACTTCAAACATTTAAATCTGAATATCCATGGACTCTAGTGACATCGAATTCAAACCGTTCGGGGAACAAGCTGGCAGTCCTTGCGTTGGACTGTCAGCCCCATTATGTTCAAAAACTAGTTTAATTTTGATAATGCTTTAACCTGTG
>JABDKK010000113.1 GCA_013002265.1 Candidatus Nitrosopumilus sp.
GGGTTGGATCTGCTGCAACTGCTGAAAATGTCATGTGTGTAGTTCCAACAAAGTTAGCACCTAACCCTTTGAGTCCTTTCCACAAATCAGTAATTGCGTCTCTATTTGGAACAAAATCTCTGTTGTCACATCCATAAAGTAACATCTCATCTGAATGAAGCCAAATGGAGTCAAATCCATAGTCCAAGTTAATCTTAGCTTCATGTTGCAGTCTTTCTATTGGCAAATCTTTCTTTGAACGTTTATTGACATCGCAAAAATCACATCCTCTACCACAACCTCTCATTGCCTCAATAAGAGAATTAATTGTAGGTCCTTCGATAATTGGAATATTTTCTAAATTTCTAACAAAACAATGCATTAGTTCTGGTGCATCACCTTTCTCAAGATCCTGAAACAAATCTACAGCTAATTCGTCAGCTTCACCAACAACAACAGTATCAAGCCCGTGAATTTTCATTCTATCTGATTTTGCTAGTTCCCAAGCGCCATTCCCTCCTACAACAACTTTGAAATCATATTTCTTTTTTAATTGAATAATATTTGCACACATTTTTTTGAACTTCATTGCAACATATGATAATTTTTCAGGTGACATTGTTGTAGTTACTGGGGCCATTCCTAAAGGATCCATTACATTAATTCCTACAACTTTAGTATCTGGCCCAATTGACTTGTGTAGCATTTCTGGATGAGCTAAGAAAACATCTTCTCTTTTGTATCCGCCTTGAATTAATGAGCTTTCAACCCTTCTTAATCCCACTTGGGCAACTTTGACTTCCCCGGTAATAGGATCTGTTTCAACAGAGGGACAGAACACCTTGTCAAATACCCATTCTGGAAGGACTTCGTATGGGCCACAAGCAATAAAACCGTAAAGAAAATTTCCCCTATAATTTGTCATTAAACTACGATCAGCAGTAAGTACAATGCGTTTGCCGGCCAACTACAAAACTTCGTTAAAGTATCTTATATATGATTTACGAGGATTCCTTGGTTTGTTTAGTTGTGAATTTTCATTAGTCTTTTCAGTTCTTCGCTGAAGCCCTATTTGCAATGTTTGCTGCAATTCCACCAGCTGCTATTCCATTATCTATGTTGACTACAGCCAGTCCCAGAGAACAACTTTGAAGCATTGAAGCGAGCGCACCTATTCCCTTCTCACCATATCCATATCCTACTGATGTTGGAATTGCAATGATTGGAATATCTACCATTGTAGCTACAAGGGTTGCAAGCGCACCTTCCATTCCTGCTGCTACAATAATGCAATCAACATCTTCTTTGATCATTTCTTTTAAAATTGGAAAAACTCTTTGAATTCCTGCAACCCCTACGTCATAGCTGATAATACATTTGCAATTCATTGCTTCACACATTAGTCTTGATTCTTCTGCAACTCCGATATCTGAAGTGCCTGCTGTAATTATTCCTACTTTGCCACCATGAAATTTCAATGGTTTTTTATACAATAATACTGATGATGATTTCTCACCTCGTTTCAAATTAACTTTCAATTTCTTTGCATATTCTAAAATTTTTGTATGGTCTTTCTTTTTTATCCTTGAAACAATTACCGCATTAGTTTTTTCTAATGTTCTCTTTATAATTTTTTTAATTTCATCCAACTCTTTGGTTTCAGCAAAAATAACTTCTGGAACTCCTCTTCTTTTTTGTCTATTGATATCGATTTTTGCAAATCCTTCTACTTCTTCTATTGAATATAATGAAAGCAGTTTTTTTGCATTGTTAACAGAAATTTTACCTTCTTTTAATGACTCCAAAATTTTTTGAATTTCCAATGATTATTTTTCTATAGTTACATAAAAAAATGCTTAGATTTCTATGCCAGAAATTGCGCTCTTTACACTTTGAACTGCTTTATCAAAAACTTGCTTTTCTTCGTCATTTAGATCCAATTCGACAATCTTCTCTACTCCCTTCTTGCCAATTACTGCTGGAACGCCAATTGTAACATCTGAGTAACCATATTCACCATCAAGATATGTTGCAACGGGAATCACTTGTTTTCTATCTCTTACCACTGATTCTACAATTGCAGAAATTGCATTTCCTGGAGCATGAACTGTAGCGCCTTTTAATTCGATTACTTTAGCCGCAACCTGTTTTGTATTTTGAACAAGTTCATCTAGTTTTTCCTTTGGTAAAAATGATGATAGGGGGATTCCTGAAACTGATGAAAATCTAGGTAATGGTAACATGTTTTCTCCATGTTCTCCAATAACAAGCGCTCTAATAGAATCACGAGAATGTCCAGTTGCTTCGTGAATGAACTGTCTGAATCTAGACAAATCTAACATTCCACCCATTCCAAAAACTCTACTTCTATCAAAACCTGAAACTTTGTAAGTAATGTATGCCATAGGATCAAGCGGATTCGTAACTGGAATTATCATTGAATCATCTGCATATTTTTTTACATTCTCAACTACACTCTTGACAATTGAGGCATTAATTTTCAACAAATCCATTCTAGTCATTCCTGGCTTTCTTCCAGAACCTGCAACTACTACTACAATATTTGATCCTTTCATGTCCGCAAAATCATTAGAGCCTTTCACTTCAACATCAATCCCTTGCTCAGATAACATATGGTTGATATCCATTGCTTCTCCTTGTGGTAATCCCTCAGCGACATCTAGTAACAGTATTTGATCATCTAGTTTTTTTAATGCTGAGAATAATGCTGCATCTCCACCTACTTTTCCAGAACCAATTATTGTAATCATGCATACCGCTGTTAATTTTCAATAATTAAATCTAATGAAATTCAATCACTATTAGGCGAATTTATAAGCATTTTTGGTATTTTTATATTATGGTACTAGTAATTGATCCCCAAATCGCAGGACTCTCCGGTGATATGTTGCTATGCTCATTAGTAGATCTAGGTGCTGATAAAAATAAAATCATCCGTGCAATAAAAAACTCTGAAAAGTTTTTTCCACACTCATCAATTAATAAAATAGATTTTAAAAAAATACAAAAAAATGGAATTAAATCTTTGGAATTAATCCTTGATTTTCATGATGATGTAAATGAAAGAAAAGGTATAGAGATAAAAAAAGCAATTAGTGATTCTGTTGATTACTTGGGATTGTCTGATAAAGCAAAAAAATTTGCCGAATCTTGTATTTCAACTCTAATTGAAGCTGAATCTAGGATTCATGGAATATCTGAGGATTCTGTTCATTTTCATGAAGCCTCAAGTATTGACACTCTTGTAGATATTGTGGGAGTAACAACTGCATTAGAAGATTTGAATCTATTTGATGAAAAAATTATGTGTTTGCCAATTTCTGTGGGTTCTGGAACTGTGACTTTTTCTCATGGTACCTTGTCTAATCCCGCAAATGCAATTCTTGAAATTTTCAAAAACTCCAACCTTGTCATTAAGGGAAATCCTGCAAATGAAGAACTTACTACTCCTACAGGTGCATGTGTATTGGTAAATTTAGCTGATACTGTAATAGAGTATTATCCTAAAATGAAAATTAATTCAATTGGATATGGTGCAGGACAAAAAAATTTTGAATCTTTTTCAAATGTGGTAAAGATAGTACGAGGCACTGAAGATGATTTTGAAATTGACTCAGTGAAAGTTTTAGAAACAAATGTGGATGATGTTTCAGGTGAAATATTGGGAAATCTTATTGAGAAATTAATGGAAAAGGGTGCAAAAGATGTTTCTATTTATCATGGCATAACAAAAAAGGGAAGACCTACTAATCTTGTTTCAGTAATTTGTAACGAACAGAAAGTGGATGAACTAGTTGATGCCCTTGTTTTAGAAACAGGAACACTAGGAATTAGAATTTCAGAATCTAATCGATTTATAGTGCCTAGAATTTCTAATACCGTTAAATTAACTCTGAATGGTACTTCTTTTGAAGTCAATTACAAAAAATCAATTTTTAAAGGAAAAACTGATTTTAAAATTGAATTTGATGACTTGAAAAAAATATCAAACACGATCAACAAACCAATCAAGGAAACTGAGTCATTATTGAGAAAGAAAATTGAAAAACTGGAGTTTTGATTTTGACAAAGTTTGATGATCTAATTAATTGGTTTGAACATAAAAACAAAGTTCTGATTGCTCTCTCAGGAGGGGTAGATAGCGCTTTAGTTGCATATGCTGCCTTTCAAAAACTAGGAAGCTCAGCTATTGCAATTACTGCTGATTACAAAACATTGTCCAGAGAGGAATTAGATACTGCCAAGAACGTTTGCTCTGAAATAGGAATAAAACAATTTCTTTTAGATTACAACGAACTTGATAACGAGGATTTTATAAAAAATGACTCTGATCGTTGTTTTCATTGTAGAATGGAATTAGGAACACGTTTGCAAGAATTTGCTAAAGAACATGATGTATCTGTTATTGTAGATGGTACAAATATTGATGATCTTGGTGATTATAGGCCTGGCATTGATGCACTTAAACAAAATGGAGTTAGAAGTCCTCTTGTTGAGACTAATTTTTCAAAATCTGAAATTCGAGACTTTGCAAAATCAGTTGGTCTTTCTGTATTTGATAAACCCTCTAACTCTTGTCTGGCATCACGTATTCCTTGGGGACAAAGAGTTACAGCTGAAAAATTAGCTAGAATTGAATATGGTGAAATTATTGTAAAACAACTCACACAAACCAATCAAGTACGTGTACGAGATCTTAATGGTACTGCAAAAATAGAAGTTGAAAAAGAAATGATTTCTGCTTTTAATGAAAAAATAATAAAACAACTTGAGGAGAAATTAAAAATAATTGGATTTTCCAATGTTGAAATTGATCAAGATGGATATTCCCCAGGAAAAATCAATGTGATTGCAGATTGATATATTTGGATAATGCCGCATCTACTCAAATTCATGAAGATGTTTTAGAATCGATGATTCCTTATCTTAAAGAACAATATGGAAATCCCTCCTCTATTCATCGTTATGGCAGAATATCTCATAAAGCAATTGAAAAAGCAAGAAAACAAATTGCCTCTTTAATCAATGCAGAACCTTCTGAGATTATACTTACTTCTGGAGGTACTGAATCAAATAACACTGCTCTGAGAGGAATCGCTATGAAAAACCCCTCTTCCCAAATTATCACCTCCTCAATTGAACATGATGCAATATTGGAGCCTTGCAAAGAATTATCCAAAAATGGATTTGAAGTAATTTACCTTCCAGTTGATAATTTGGGAATGGTTGATCTTGAGTATCTAAAATCTACTATTTCTAAAAAAACAAGTCTTGTTTCTATAATGTTTGGAAATAATGAAGTAGGAACAATACAACCAATTTCAGAAATTTCTAAAATATGCCGTGAACACCAAACCCCTTTTCATACTGATGCAGTACAGGCAATTGGCAAAAACCCGGTAGATGTAAGAGAACTGGGAATAGATATGTTATCTATCTCATCTCATAAACTCTATGGTCCTAAAGGGGTAGGTGCACTATATGTCAAAAATGGTATTGAATTTTCCCCTTTCATTTTAGGTGGTGGTCAAGAACATGGATTACGTTCTGGTACAGAAAATGTTGCAAATATTGTTGGATTTGGAAGGGCCTGTGAGTTGGCAAAAAATAATTTACAAGAAAACATTTCACACATCAAAAACCTTCAAGAATCTTTAATTCAACAAGTATTAGATGAGATTCCAAAAGTTACATTGAATGGACATCCTAAATTTCGTTTACCTCCCAATGTTCACTTCACATTTCTTGGTGTAAATGGAGAAGATCTTATAATCAAACTTGATGAATATGGAATTGCTGCATCAACAGGTTCTGCATGCTCTGTTAACACCCAAAAGGCATCTCATGTTTTACAAGCAATGGGATTTTCACACGAACAAATTACTGGATCACTAAGATTAACGATTGGAATTTTTAACAATCAAAAAGAGATTGATCGAACAGTTGATATTCTAAAGAAAGTAATTTCAGAACTGCGTGCAGTTTCTCCATTCAAAGAAAAATATTCCTTTGTCTGAATTAATAGTTTATTTGTAATCTATTTCTTGAAACTAGAATTGTTGAGAATATTCCTATGCTAAGAATAACTAAAACAATTGTACCAAATTCAGGAACCACATATGTGCCAATTACTTCGATGTCTGAGTCTCCTTGTTCAAAATTAATTGTAATGATTCTAGAATCTGTATGAATCACTGATTCCTTATATGGCACTTCAATACCGTCAATTAATATGATGAATGTATCATCTTTTCCATCCTGTTTTTCAGCCCCTATGAATTCTCTAGGTAAATCTAAAGTGATGGTTCCTTTGTTTGTAGCATCTATTTGTACTATCAAAGCAAAAATGTCTGAATCCACTATCATATCAGTTATTGTGCCTCCTTTGATACTGTATTCTACATCAAATGTTCCTTGGCTTCCAGCATCGACTTCAAAATTATCTGTTGTTGTAAATGACTCCGATTTTGGACTATAGCTGAAATCTGTTTCTGCAATGTTTCCTTCTCCATAAGACACTCTTACTGTATACTCACCAGCATTTTTCCAGAGTGGACCTTCTGCAATTATTGTATGGGAATATGTTCCATCCTGAGCCACACTGATTTGAGCAATTTCAACTAAATTTCCCTGATTGAATAACTGTAATGTAACTGGTGTGTCGCCCACTTTTGTCGTAACAACTCCTGCAATAACTATTGTATCTCCTTCATCGTAAATACTATCATCAACTGTTACAGATATTATCGATTCTTGAGCAAATGATGTACCTGTAGAAATTATTAGCAAAAAAATCATTCCATAAACTATTCTAGAATCCACATCGTTTGAAATGCACATTTGTATATTTCCTTTACTATTAAAAATGAAAAAATGAAAAAAGTTGTGATTTTAGTATCTTGGTATGATGCTAAGTCTTGACTTTGCAGTGATTGCAATTATTGAGATAACTGCTACTGCTAGAATCATGGCTGCAATTGTACCAAACTCTGGGACTACAAATGTACCGATTATTTCAATTTTTTCAGCGCCTGCTAGGAACATTATTGTTACTTTGTTTGTAACCTTGTCAATTTGAACATCATCCCATTCTTCTCCATCAACTAGTACCATGAAGATACCGTCTTGGACTGATTTTGCTGGGGTTACTGTTAAGGTTCCGTCATTTTTGGCATTGATGCTAATGACAATTGATTTGTCATTAGTATTGATTTTTGCACTGGTTACTGTTCCACCTGTAATGCTGTATGGTATACATTTACCATTTGCAGTAATCTCATTTACACCACATGTTGTGGTACTTGGTGTTGTTGGTTTTACCATTGCTTCTCCACCGATTAATTCAACTTGGACTTTGTTACTTTTTTCAGTACTGCCATAGTTTGCTTTAATGGTGTAGGTACCATCGTATTTCCATAAAGTACCTGCTGTGTTTAGCATAGTCTCAAAACTACCGTCTTCTGCTACACTGACTTGGTCAATTGTAACAATGGAGTTTATTGGACTCACAACAGTTACCGTAACTGAAAATCCCGAGGCTGTATTTGCTACTTGACCCATTACTCTTATCATGTCATTATGTCCATATTCTGCCTTATCTGTCCAAACTGATATTGGAATTGATTTCATCAAAGATGTTTTAGCTGATGTTTTTGCATTTTCTGGATCACACTGTACGCATGCTGGTGGAAGATTTTGTTTTTCTTCCATATGCATGGTACTTTGATGTTGATCAGCATATGCTGAAGACATGGTTAAAGTACCGACTGCAGTCAAAAGGGCTAATAGCGCGAACGACGTACGGCTGTTCATCATATTGCGAGTTGAACATGTCTCTATTTATGTATATTTAAAAATAGAAAAAAGTTGTGAACTTAGTATCT
>JABDKK010000131.1 GCA_013002265.1 Candidatus Nitrosopumilus sp.
CATTTTCCCGTATGCTACTATATCTGGTTTGTTTTTTTGCTCTTTGTATTGTATCATAGAACCTAGTCTTCCAAAACCAGTTGCAATCTCATCTAATACTAGTAAGACATCATATTTTTTGCAGAGATCACCAATTTGTTTTTGGAACCCTTTTGGATAAATTATTACTCCTCCTGCCATCTGTGCACCACTTTCCATTACAAAAGCCGCAATGTCATTATTTTTTGATAATCTTTTTTCGATTTTCTCTATGCATTGATCTTGATACTCTGATAAACTAAGGTTTTTTGGTAACCGATAATTGTTTGGAACTGGAAATTGAATTGTCGAGAATAATTGTTTTTTAAATTTACCAAAAAATTCTGGCACATAACCTACTGACATTGCACCGAATGTATCTCCATGATATCCATTTTCTACGGTTGCAATCTTTGTTTTCTTTTTCTCTCCAATGTTTTTCCAATACTGTAATGCAATTTTGATTGCAATCTCCATTGCAGATGATCCATTATCTGAATAAAACACCTTGTGCATTCCAGGTGATATTCTTACCAAGTTTTTTGCTAGGCTTTCTGCAGGCTCATTTGTAAGATTAAACATGGATGAATGTTGTAGTTTCTTACTTTGATTTATGATGGTTTTAACTAATTCTGAGTTTGAATGACCCCAAACATTGCACCACATTGATGCTACTGCATCTATCATTTTCTTTCCTTTAGAATCAGTTAGCCAAACCCCTTTAGCACTTTTAATCTCTTCAAATGAATCCCATTCTTTCATCTGGGTATTTGGATGCCAAACAAAACTAGTATTCAATTAGTTATTCTAATCCAGATGTTCTTAATAATCAAACGATAAGATTAATCAGTCATATCAGCTGATGTCTTCTATTGAAGTCATTATTTATCACAGGAACAGACACTGATGTTGGTAAAACATACATCACTGCTGGATTAGCAGTAACTCTTCGAAAAATGGGCATTGATGTTGGAATAATGAAACCCTTTGCTGCAGGCTCTGCTCAAAAAAAGGGATTCAAATCTGAAGATGTTGAGATTTTATCTAAAGCTGCACAAGTAAATGATCCTGAAAATTTGGTAAATCCACAATTCTTTGCAATGCCAGCATCTCCTTATACAGCATGGAAAACAATGAAGATCAAACCAAAGATTGGCTCTGTAATCTCTAGTTTCAAAAAACTATCAAAACTTCATCAAATGCTGCTAGTAGAAGGAATGGGAGGTATAATGACTCCTATTCTCAAAGATTATTTTGTTACGGATTTGATTAAAGAGATGAAAATTCCATCTGTACTTGTAACTAGAACTAAAGTTGGAACTGTAAATCATACTATAATGACAGTAAAGATGTGTGAAAAATATGGGATTCCTATCAAAGGAATCATTGTTAATGATTTTGATTCTGATGGTTACAAAACAAAAGAATTGATACGTGATTTGAAAAGTCTTACCGGCGTGCCTATTTTAGGTATAATTCCTTTTATCGAAGACATGGGTGATTCATCCATGTACAAAATTTTTAAGAAAAATCTTAACATGAAATTAATTTTAAAGTGATGAAATGGAATTAAAAAATTATATTTTTAAAAATTTGTGGCTCCAAGTTGTATTCTCTTTACTCGTTGGACTAGGAGTAGGCTTGATTTTGGGAGGGGATCTGGGTATGGCACTAGACGATGATACTTTAGATTCTCTAATATCTTATTTGAAAATTCCAGCCAATATCTTTTTGAGTGTAATTCAAATGATTATTGTTCCGTTAATTTTCGCCTCAATTGTTGTGGCTATTACCAATTTGGGCGCAAAAGATAAACTAAAAACTCTGGGATTGGGTGTTGGAACCTATTTTGTGATTACTACAACAATTGCAATACTTGTGGCAGTATTTCTTGCATCAGTTATATCTCCGGGAAGTATTCTTGATCTTACTTCTCTCCAAGAATCTCATGATCTTTCAGATGATGATCTGCAAATCAAAGATGGCTTTTCATTAGATGATATTCCAAATGCAGTGTCTAACATAATTCCAAGAAATCCCATCTCTTCATATCTTGAAGGGCAGATGTTTAGCATCTTGGTAATGGCACTCATTGTAGGACTATCAATGGCTGTTCTTCCAAAAGAATCAGTCAAACCATTGTTAGATATACTAGAAGCTATTCAAAAGATAACATTACACATTCTATTAATTTCTATGAAGATTGTACCGTTTGCAGTTTTTGGATTGATAGTTGGAATGGTTGCAACAGTCGGAATAGGTACAATGGTTGGATTGGGAGTATACATGGGAACTGTTGTTCTGGGTCTTGGAATAATGCTGCTGGTGTACACACTGTTCTTAAAGTTTGTAGCAAAAAGATCAATATCTTCTACATTTTCCAAATTCCGTAATCCTCAAACTTTGGCATTTTCAACTGCCAGTTCAATGGCTACGATGCCAGTTACATTAAAGACTGCTGAAGATGATCTGAAAATAGATAACCGTGTCTCAAAATTTGTAATTCCACTAGGGACTACTATCAATATGGATGGAACTGCATTGTATCAGGTAATAGCTGTTTTCTTTTTGGCACAGCTTTTTGCAATTGAATTGAGTATGATCTCCATACTAGTAATTATCATAACCTCACTTTTAGCTTCTATTGGAACCCCTGCTGTACCTGGAGCTGGTGTGATTGTGTTGTCTACGATATTAATCACTGTTGGAATTCCACCAGTTGGAATCTTATTGTTACTTTCTGTAGATAGAATTTTGGATATGATTAGAACTATGGTCAATGTCACAGGAGATCTTACAGCAAGCTGTGTATTTGATAAAATTACGCGAAACAAAATGTCTAAATAAAATGTATTCTATACTCGCAAAATTTTAAATTTATTTGTGCCGCCAACATTACTAAATTGAGAAATCTCAAAAATTATTTTAGAAAATGTCTTGTTTTCTTTAGATAATACAAACAATTTTTTCTTTAAAGGAATATTTTCAGATAATACTACCCAGATGTTTTCCTTTTCTTGCTGAATTTTCTCTAATTGTGCTATTTTTTTGTTAATTACATTAATGTCTGAAGATTTTGGTATGCAAATTACTAGTGATTTCTTTTGATCTTTTTCCAATGTTTTGATATCGGGTATTACGATGTCTAACTCTGTTCCTTGATAATTTATTTTTCTTTGACTTGTGATTAGTGCATTTGTTAATAAATAATGCAGTATTCCTGTTGCTAAAATCCCTACTGCCTCATCTTTTTCTGCCATTGAAATTATTTTATCATAGCAATTGTTGATAATATCTTCAATTATCAGATCAAACTTTTTCTCAGAAATTAACTTTGGAATTAATTCTGATTTTTGTATATATTCAAATATGTGATCTTTAATGGGGTTTGATTCCTCCGACATTGTAATGGGTTTACTTAAAATTCACTTGTATTTGGATTTACCCTGAAATCAATTCTATTTTTCCTATGGGGTGCTTTGAAAGATCATTGTGGATTGCGGCACTTGGTTTTTCTTTAAAAGTTAAATCACATCTATAACATTTCCATGCAACTGAATTCATGAATTAACTACTGCTTTTGCTATAATAAGCAGGTGTGTGTACAATAAAACAAATAGAATTTTGAAATTATTTTTCAAATCAATGATAGCCTTAATTTTAGACCCAGAACATACTTGACTAATGACCAAAATTGAGGGTAAAAGGCACCGTGAACTTTTAAAACAAAAAGAGCATCTAGAAAAAAATCGCCCTCATGATATCGATGCTATGCGTGCATGGAAGCATTCTATGAATAAAATCCTCCAAGAATTGGAACTATTCAAGTAACAACGACCTTGATAAACTATCTTTCTCTAATGATTATGTATTTTCAAAAATATACAATTCTTTGAAAACAAGTAATATACAATTTGAAATTATTTTTATGAAATTTATTCATTAAAGATGTAGCGTCTTTCGCCTCTAGATTCTTTATCGGTATTTACATTAACTAGTACGAATTCTTTCTTTGAATGAACCATTGATTCTTCGGGAAGCAGTTTGTTTTCATGTAGTTCTTCATATTCTTCCCATGTCAATTTTCTTCTATCTCCAATCTCTGCTTCTAAATTCATATCTTTCACAATCTCTTTGTATTCTGGTTGTATGACTCCACTGAATACCATTGCACTACTTCCAC
>JABDKK010000150.1 GCA_013002265.1 Candidatus Nitrosopumilus sp.
ATTATATGTCACAGAATTATGAGAATAGATACAGTTATCAGAACATAATTGTAGGCATGCCATTAATGAAAGTATCGTGTAATATAATACAGATTTAATTCAGTATTATGTCAAATCAAATTAAAACTAGCCACAAAAAGAATTTGGCTCAGAATTTTCCAGCCAATAACGATAAAAAAATAACATTAACTGATAACCCAAAAACAAGATCCGAAATCGATACATTTTATCAATACGAGAAGATATGCAATTACTTGTGTCAGGTTCCTGGCATTAGATTTGCTGCAATAATTAACAAGAATGGTAGAAAAATTGCAGGAGGCATTAACTCTAAAATCATTCCATTGGAAAGAGATGAGCAAAAATTAGAGATGCTCTTCATGGAAATAGCACTAGATCTTTCAATGAGAAAGGAATTCAATGATTCATTAGGTAAAATTCAGGCCATTGTCTCATACAGAGAAAAAACCAATATCATTACAATTCCACACCATGACAATCTCTTACTATTATCATCATATACTGAATTAGAATCACATAAAGTGATTCAGATTGCATACCAAAGTCTTCAACATTGTGAAATTATGGGGATTGGGACAACAACCACTATACCAGAACAGTAGTTTGTAGTAACTAGAAAAAAGGTAATAGAGAAGGATCACATTGCCGGATGAATCATGTAGAACATGTGGAGGTCTTTTGTTAGAATACACAGTTTGTGCAAAATGTAAAGCCCCTGTTCAATTCATTTGTAGAATATGCGCAAGTATTACTTTACAGCGATACCATTTAGATTTTTGTTTTAGAGAGGATAATAATGGTATTAGTAAACGGAAAATTGCATTGCACGATTATCTTAAAACAAAAACATCTTAAAAATAGGTTTTCAAACATTAATTTTAAAGGTTAGAAAAACAAATTATTCTAATATTACTGAATTATTAGTTTGTTAAATTTCCTTATGTTAATAATCCAATGCATAATCCCATACAAGATTATGAAATATCATGATCTGAAAAACCATCATGGCTGAAAAAATTGCAATGATGTGTTAGAATTAAGATGACTTGTCGGGGCCAGTACGCCATCATTGCACCCTCACTAGAGCAATATCAGATTAAAACAGATACAATATTCTATACGGATGAACCATAGTTCTAGGTTGTCTTGGTAGAATATTGACTATCTTCTTTAATCACATGTTGCATCATTTAATGCAGGATGCAAATAATCTTCCCCTGTGGATACAAGATTCAGGATCACAACGGAGCATTGGTAAAAGAATGCGACATTCACAGGGAAGGGAATTTTTTAAAATAAAAAATATTGAAAAATGCTAGTCTTTTTTGAGATGCTTTAGATTTCCTTCAGTATCCCAAAATTCCAAGTTGTTCATCATGTCTTGAAAGACTTTGTCTATGAAGTTCTTTTGGTTTTCTTCAGTCATTTTGATTATGATACATGTCAAATTGATATTAATTAAAGGACAATACTTTATGTTATCTACAATATCCTAACAACTTTACGATTAACTATATCCTATCTAGATATTAGAAAAAGCTCGTACAAATTTTGAAATTATACAGTACGACTTACACTTAGAATCTTACATAATCTATCTAGGGATGACGAAAAAGTAGAACCAGAAAATAGGTATGAAATTGTACCCCATAGAAAAAACGTAGAGAACAGTACAAAGTACAGGAAAACACCAGTTACGAAAAAGTAGTGCCTATCATTCTCTACTTTCTCTACTTTTGCAAAACTTATGCCTAAAGTATACCAGATAATAGGCGTACGAAAGAAGATACAGAGTATACTTTTGTGCAATGTAGAAAAAAATTCCACTGTACCATGTACTAACCTATCAGAAATAAGGCAAGTTTGTACCGTAGAAAAAAAGTATACAAAAATTCGACTCATTTTATGATAAGATTGCAGACTATCATAAACAAAAGTTACTGACGATAAAAATCGACAAAGAAAACAATGGTGTGGGAAAAAATTCTACAAAACACAACACGCTTTCAAAAGCAAAGATGGACATCACAAACAAATCCAAAGATACCTTGGATGCAACCCTTTGTTTTTCTGAGATGATTGGCTTTGGCAACTTGTCTGAAGTATCAAGGAATGAAGAGAAACGATTTCAAAAATTATCAAATGATCCAAACTTGAAAAAGTACAACTTTGTAGATGAAGATAAGGAGATTAAAGACAACATCATGCAATATGGAAGCGAATTTGTCACCACTGTTTTTGATCAAGAAACTGTAGACAGAATAATGAACACAGTTTTGCTAAAAAACTTTGAAATCAATCCTGATGAGATACGAATGAAGTCATATGACGATCTAAAAGAATACAAGATCAATAATGCCAAAAAAATGCTAAGAATGTCAATGAGCGAACTAAAATCTTATTTGCCAATGGAATGGAGGGAATTTCTCACTCCAAAACTAGACGAGGCCTTGGCCATATGTGAAATGATACACAAAGACCAGAACGAACTAGAACAAGAACAGTTTGCAAAAACAATTTTTGAAGGCAGACATGGAAGATAAACCATCTAATCGTCTTCGGTGTGTTGTTTGAAGAATTCTAACTGCTGGAGAATTTTGTTTTGATTATCTTCTAATTCTTTTAGTTTTTGTTGTGTTTCTTCCTTTTCTTCTTTCTCTTTTTCTTCTTGTTCTAATGCGGTTTCAAGATCTAATGGTTTTCCACATTTGGAACAATTATTAGAATTGTGGGGATTATGCATTTCACATATATTACAAACTTTTGGTACTTTCAGTTTTGTTTTTTCATCATTTTCAGTTTTTATTCCATAATATTTGAAGATGGCATTATCAACATCTGCATTTACAAGATGTACATACCTATCAGGCATCTTTGAATCACCTACCCATCCATGACGTTTTGTCATTTGAGACTGTGTCATAAAATTAGCTGCTCTAGTAGCCTCACTATGTCTGAATAATGTGAAGAAAATTCTTTTATTAAAATTCTCATGTTTTCTATGTGCATTTTTAGCAGCTCTAACTATCACTTGTCTTGCAGCTGAATAACTAAGTGGTTTTCCATAATTATTTTTTGTAAGTTGAGGCCACAATGGAGATTCAGGATTTTGTTTTAATGGATGATTGTTCATCCACAACGCTAACTTTGGAGATGCCTCAATAATTCGAATGGGTCTTTGACCTGTCTTTCCATCCACTTTCAGAACATATCCATATTTGTCTTGTGATACATGTTTAATTTTGAGATTTAATAATTCACCTGCCCTTGAACCTGCATCAATAGAACAATCAATTAATGCTTCATTTCTAGGATTTCCATTACAACCGTCTATGAGTTTGATTCTATCATCAGGAGTGATTAGATCTTCTCTAGTTATTGAATTTTCAACTCTCTTTATTTTGATGTCCTTGGTTTCAATTGGATCTCCTACTTCATTCTTGCTTCTATGTCCAAGTTTGAACCATCTGAAAAATATTTTGAGAATTTTTTTATGATCGTGGCTGGAATGAGTTTCTTTTCCTCTTGGATCAGAATAAGTATCTACAATGTTTTTTACTAGATTAGCAATATCAGATTTTGTTGTATCCTTCCAATTCTTCTGCAACATTCTACTTAGATTCAAAATAGTCTGAAGATGTTTGTGTCTCGCAGCTTTGGATATTTGCTCCTGAATCATAATCAAGTCATAGTCCTTGATTATGGAAAAATCGACTTGATCTAATTCCTTTTTCATCAAATTGTAGGTTCTTTCAATGCGTTTATCGTAGTCATAAATGGAAAAAGTGTCAGATTGAGTAATTTTCTGTTTCAACAGATATGATATGTAAGTTAGGGATTTAAACAAAATTGATGGCGCCCTCGGCGGGATTTGAACACGCGTCTCAGCCGTGACAGGGCCGAATTCTAGACCGGGCTATACTACAAGGGCACAAATTCTTTGAGTCAAATTGCCAGATTAAAAGTTTC
>JABDKK010000151.1 GCA_013002265.1 Candidatus Nitrosopumilus sp.
AGTTATCCCCCCCTCATCCAAATTTACAATGTAGGTTCTTTTGGAACCATAATTTCTGAATTGGATGGTTTTCATTACAAAATTTATATGAAAATCTGATTGTCTTTATAGGCAAAATTTAAAGAAATTAATGAAAATTAATTTGATTTATGACTAGTCATAAATCATCAGATCTTTTTCTTCAAGTAATGCATGCAAGTTGTTGACAGATCTGTAAACATCTGGCTCTTGCTTTGCCCCTGTACAGACAAGTTTTCCTGAGGAAAATAACAAAATGACTGTTTTAGGATCTAACATTCTATGGATAAGTCCTGGAAATTGTTCTGGCTCATACATGCTTCTTGGAAGAGTTCTTGCTGCTTGCTCTAAATGGATTTTTCCACCCAAGTTAATTGAAGCAACAATATTTTGAATTGTGACAGTTGCATCTTTTTTCACTTTGATTCCTCCTTTACGAAGTTTTTGTACGACTGTCTTAACGGCTTTTCTTGCCATCTCTTCTGATTTAGAACCTGTACATACCATTTTACCTGAAGTGAAAATTAATGTCGCAGTTTTTGGAACTTTTAATCTAAATACCAACCCTGGAAATTGATCCGGATGATATTCTACATCAGGAAATGTTCTTGTTATTTCATTCAAGTCCATTTTTTGCCCCACATCTGCTGAGGCTACAACGTTTTCCACACTTACGATAGGTTTTGTTTGTGGCATATTCAGATTTTTTTGTATTTTAACTATAATAAAAGGACTCGCCAATTTTTTGGCCTCCTATACAGATTTTTCTCAATTTTTATGAAATATCTGCCTCAGAAATAATACGAATGATTTAATTTAGATCTAACGATCGCACACTCTAGTGAATTTTACAAATTTTGATATTGATCAGTTATTTTCAATGAGTGATGATACTAACCCACTAATGATGCTTATTTGGATCCTCCCTATCTTTCTCTTTGTGTTTTATGGACAGAGAATTCAACTATATGTTACTTCTGGTGAAATAAAAAAAGGAATTGGAAAACTTGATTTGTATAGAAATGAATCCAAAAAAGAACTAATCGATTACATTCAAAAAAATCTTAAACCAAAAGATGATCCTACAAAAAAAATTGATAGGTTTTTGGATTACTTTACAATAATGCCTGTTGAAATGGATCCAAATGGAATTGTTGACAAAGTTCAACATGTTGTTAGATTGCGAGAAGATTACACTCGAAATCATATCAGGCTAATTTCTCCAGAAATCAGTGATTTGGAATTAAATAAAGTCCAGACTTTACTCGAAATTGCTTCTTCATTACAAATGATTTACAAAATAATTAATCATATGTTCTTGACTGCAAAAAAACAAAATAACTATCCCTTGATTTTGCCATTACAAATGATTCTCCCTTTTATAATGGAGCAAGCAGAGGCAATGAAAGATGCAATTCCTGCATTTAAAGCTGGACAACCGGTAGGTGATGGAATTGGCCCTATGATTGTTGGAAAGATGATGCTTAATTGTAAAAAAGAAGATATCGCATTTCAAACTGTTTTGGCGAAAACTGAATATGAAAATAGAAATGTCTATCTTTTAAAAGCCAAAGGACCAGGTTCAACTGTTGGACGACCAGCTGATGCTCTAAAAGAAATAATTTCAAAAAACAAAATTGATTCAATAATCATGATAGATGCTGCATTGAAGATGGAAGGTGAAGATTCTGCAACTGTTGCTCATGGTTTTGGTGCTGCAATTGGGGGAATCGGAACTGAAAAATTCCATATAGAAGAAATTGCAACATCAAATAATATTCCGATACAATCTATT
Organism: Candidatus Nitrosopumilus sp.; assembly: GCA_013002265.1. Taxonomy (GTDB): domain Archaea; phylum Thermoproteota; class Nitrososphaeria; order Nitrososphaerales; family Nitrosopumilaceae; genus Nitrosopumilus. Next base: position 1,814 of record JABDKK010000151.1, read on the forward strand.
GTCATAAAACAATCAGTCACAGAAGCAATAACATTGATGACAAAAGAGATTTCCGATCAAGCTGATAATGTACTTTCACAAGTTTATGAAATGATTAAAGACAACACCAAATCTGGTGACTCTGTTTTGATAATAGGGGTTGGCAATACCTCAGGTGTGCCTCAATAATGTTTTCAAAGAAAAAAATAACAACTGCATACTCCGTTGAAAAATGTCAAAAATGTGAAACGATTAGAAAAAGAAGGTTCCAAGATGGAGATATTCTGTTTGGAAAAACCTCTAAATGTAATTCCTGTGATGGACTAACTAGAATTGAAAAAATCTTTGCTGAAACAGAGTGATGATTTTATTCTGTTCTGAATTTTAAATTACATTTTGGACAGTACCATGATGTACTTTCACCCTGTTCTTTAAACATAAAACCTGCACATTTTGGGCAGGGTCTAACCTCCTCACTCATCTTCTAATGTTAGCTAACTTGCCTTTGTAGTAATAATTACTCCGCTTTCATTTGGAATGAATGTATGTTCTGCTTGTGCAACTCTTTGTTCGTTTACTTCAATTAAAACTGGATATGCCTGAACAGCTTTTTTCTTTATCAAAAATTCCAATAATTCTCTTGCTTTTTTTTCTTCCCATTCTTTTGTAATCCATCTTAATGCAAATGGGAGCATATTGAAATTATTCCAAATAAAGTCTAGCAGTTTATCTGCCTCATCATTCTTTGTTTTTTTTCGTGAATTTAATGCAAAAATATTTTTTATTTGTCCATTTCTGACAAATCCTCCTCCTTGCTCAGTTGTTACAAATGGTTCACATGCATATGCTGAATTTGATGAAAGTGAAAATCCTCCAATTGACCAAATATTTGGGATTGATTTTCCTGCATGTATGGTATATTGCTCTAATGAATGCCCACTTAGATTTGCGATTGGTTTGTATCCCATTTGTTTGATTGTGGTTTCAATTGTTCTTCCAACATCACTTGCCTTGACCCCGTCTTTAATCATCGACATTGCATTTCCTAATGCATCCTCAGATGCTTGCACTAACCCATCATATTGCGCATCATAGCATACAGTTACTGCAGTATCTGCAATGTATCCGTTTATTTGTGCACCTAGATCTATTTTTACTAAATCCGTGTCTTTTATCGTAATAGGATCGTTAGGCTCTGCAGTATAATGAGCTGCTATTTCGTTAATACTTGCGTTAACGGGAAAAGCACATTTTGCACCTCTTTTTCTAATTTCATTTTCTACTTCTTCACAAATTTCATATACAGATTTACCCACCCAGTTCTTTGCTCTGACGTTTTCTCTTACTTCAGATGCAATTTTTCCGGCTTTGATATAGTCTTCAATTTGCACAATTTTGATCCTTGGACTGCCTTTAAAATGATTATCTGTCAAGCTTAAATTGGGCGACTTTTACGATTTACTGGGATCGTGGTCTAGCTTGGTATGATTCTGCGTTTGGGA
>JABDKK010000144.1 GCA_013002265.1 Candidatus Nitrosopumilus sp.
CATATCCAATCATTACAAAAGAAGGTAAATCTCATAGAATTCGAGTAGGAACCACCATACGAGAACCTAACAGTGAGTAACTATTCTTATTGTATAATCAAAAACCAGAAAATACTTGAGAAGCATCAAAAAATGACATCCAATCTACTTCAAAAACTGTTCAACCCTTAAGACAGATAACTATCATTCCAATTGATTCTAATTCAAAAATGATTTCACTAAATTCTGAAAATGCTGATTATGTGATGAATAATACATTCACAACAACTAGTATTGGTCAAAAAAAAGTTATTCAAAATTAGATTCATTTTCAAAATAGAAACTTTTCAAGTTCTAATGCTTGGGGAATAATTAATGATTTAGGGTATTTCTCAATGATTGGGATTATGAATAATTCTCAAAAAATCATGTATCGTGAACGGGAAACTATTTTTTATTGGATATTTTAAAATCCATCCAAAAAATTTATGATCAATTTGAATATGCTCAAAGGATACTCATTAAATATTACCATCATAACTTCCAAAATTATGAATTCAAAACATGGGATGTTGCCGACAAATATCATCTTATTGAGAAAAATGTTGAAGTATAGGGCTTTATGATTGAACGAATAATTCCATTACATTCATTAAATTCCAAAGCATTGGTAGGTTTTATTCTGGAAGAAATTGCATGTGCATGTAATTGAACTGTGGATGAAGGAGAATTTTAACAATTGATAGAACAAGAAATAAAAAAATACCTGATGTCTCACCTGAATGAAAATTAAAAATTACTCGAACAAATGAAAAATTTGTGAAATCTGAATTATATTTTTCTTAATTTGGACACACCTGTTGTGATGTGATCAATAATGGTTGATAATGGGGTTCCTGGTCCAAATACATGATCAACACCTGCCTTTGTTAAATCTTTATGATCTATCTCTGGAATTACACCGCCACCTACAATTAGAACATCTTTAATTCCCTTCTTTTTTACTGCCTTTACTACTCTAGGGAAAAGTGTGCCATGTGCACCATTAAGTAAACTCATTGCAATTGCATCTACATCTTCATCTTCTGCAATTTGTGCAACTCTCTCTGGAGTGGCAAAAAGTCCTGAATAGATTACCTCCATTCCTGCATCTCTAAAAGCTCTGCATAGAACTAGTGCCCCTCTGTCGTGACCGTCTAGTCCTAGTTTGGCAACTAATATTTTGATACTTCGTGATGCAGCTTTTTGTTTCATGATTGTTTCTGAATTATATTATTTTAAAGGCTTTCCATAGTTTTTCTATACTGAAATTTGATTTTAATAATCTAGTAATCATGCTCCCTAAAATCTGCGCCAAGTGCTATTGTTGCAATTACTGTTGATTCTGTTGTCTGACATTTCATTTTTGAATCCGGAATAAACTCATTAAATATCTCTTTGAGTAACTGTTCAGTAAATACAGACCAATTAGTTCCTAATTCATGTTGTATAATAAAATGATGTAAAGTTCCCTCTACTCTATGATCTGATTTCATTCCTGATGCACGCATGTAGTCTTCTAGAGTTTCAATACATCTCTTTAGATCATAATTACCTTTGATAAATAGAACAGAATCTTTGATGATTGGTTTTATCAAGTTAATAATGCCATTGATGTCTTCTGGACTCATATCGAGTCCCAATGTGTCTAGGATTTTTCTTGGTACGGGAATGATGCCTATTTTAGTTGCATATCTGTCCCATCGGACATATTTTTCTAAAATTTGTCTTGCCATTACGTTGTGTGAAATATTGTGATTCCTTGCTTCCTCCTCAATCTCTTCTACCAATTTTACCGGAAGACGATAGGTAACACTACGTGTCTTCTCTTTTTTTGTTGTATGTTTTTGACTCTTAATTGTGCTAGAATCCAATTATACTCTAAAGTGGTTAATCTGCTTATAAGTTCATGTGAATAAAAATATCATTATCATTTTTGATAATTTAGAGTAATTCTATTAAAAAGATTAAACTTTTACACCATGAGGGAATAGTTGCAAAAATGCATAATTCATTTGAAAATGGGACAAAACTGTGAAAACTGTGGAAAATTAATGAAAAACTATGAGCTCTCACACTGTTCAGATGAGTGTCTCTTAGCATCTATTGCAAACTCTACTTCGCTAATAGATGATCAAAGAAATGCTTTGTCTTGGGATGATAGATCCGATCCTTGGTGTTGATTTTTAAAATAGAAAATATTCTTAAAGCCTATCAAAAATAAATTTGTCGTGGACGTTACACCAGTCAATTATGAATTAACCTTTGAGCCAAATCTTAAAAAATTTACTTTTGAAGGAACAGAGGCAGTTTCTGTAATTTGTAAAAAACCCACAAAAAAAATCATTATGGACTGTGCAGAACTAAAGATAAAATCATGCCAGATAATTTCTGGAGGAAAAAAAATAAAATCTACTCCAAGAACAGATGACAAAAAAGAAGAATTACAAATTACTCTAAATGAGAAAATCAAAGGAAACGTAACCATTAATCTTACATTTCAAGGAACATTAAATGATAGACTTTTGGGGTTTTATCGTAGTAAGTACACTCAAAATGGAAAGACAAAATATCTGGCCACCACCCAGTTTGAGGCAGCAGATGCTAGGCGTGCCTTTCCTTGCTGGGATGAACCCGGAGCAAAAGCAACATTTGAAATTTCAATTATTGCTGAAAATCAATTTACTGCAATCTCAAATATGCCAGTAAAATCAAAGAAGAAAATTAAAAATAAAACCATTCACAAATTTTCCAAGACTCCTGTTGTTTCTACATATTTGATTTATCTGGGACTTGGAGAGTTTGAATATCTAGCAAGTAAAGTAGGGAAAATTCAGATTAGAATAGTCACCACAAAGGGAAACAAATCCAAAGGGAAATTCTCACTTGAATTAGGGAAGAAACTGCTTACCTCATATGAAAAATACTTTGGAATAAAATACCCTCTACCTAAGCTAGATCTTATTGCAGTTCCTGATTTTGCAGCAGGCGCAATGGAGAATTGGGGAGCAATTACCTTTAGAGAGACTATCTTGCTTTATGATCCAAAAACATCATCTACAAAGACAAAACAATTCATTGCCGAAGTAATTTCTCACGAGATTGCCCATCAGTGGTTTGGAAATCTTGTAACGATGAAGTGGTGGAATGATTTGTGGCTAAATGAGAGTTTTGCTACCTTTATGGCCACAAAATTTGTTGACAAGTATTATCCTGAATGGGATTTGTGGGACCAGTTTGTTGAGGATGCAATGAATGTTGCAATGGGTCTCGATTCGCTAAAGACAACACATCCAATTGATGTCAAAGTTAATTCTCCAGCTGAAATCAGAGAAATTTTTGATGCTATATCCTATGATAAAGGTGGATGCATTCTTAGAATGCTTGAACATTATGTTGGAGAACCAAATTTTCAAAAGGGACTGAAAAAATACCTTTCTGATTTTAAATATAAAAATGCAAAAGGACAGGATCTATGGGATGCAATTGGAAAAGCATCTAGAATGCCAGTCAGTTTGATGGTAAATTCATGGCTAAAACAGCCAGGATTTCCACTAGTTGAGGTTAATCAAGAAGGAAATAACTTGCACCTAAAACAAAAACGTTTCTTGCTTGAAGATGATAAAAAATTCCGAAAAGGCCTTTGGTCCATTCCATTGTCAATTGGATTAGAAAAAGAAATATCCAAAAAATTATTTTCCACAAAATCATTATCTGTAAAACTCCCAAAAAATACTCTTGGGTTTGTTGCAAATTATGGTCGAAAGGGATTTTATCGTGTCAAATATGATGAAGGAATTTTACTTGATCTAAAGATGTTAGTTGATGAAAAAAGAATTCCTGCAATTGATAGGTGGGCAGTTCAAAATGATTTGTTCTCACTTTGTGTTTCAGGAGATGAACATGTAAGTAACTATCTTGACTTTTCTGATGCATATCTTGATGAGAATAGTTATTTAGCATCAGTTAATGTTGCTCATAATTTAGCATCATTATACTTTAGAGCATTTGATGAAAAATTTGCAGAAGAAATTCGTACTTATACGTTAAATTACTTCAAAAAATTGTTGTATAGTTTGGGATGGGAACCAAAAAAATCAGACAAACACACTGATGTCTTGTTGCGTTCATTTGTAATTTCTTCATTGGGAAAGATGGATGATGATGAAGTCACTGAAGAAGCCTTAAGAAGATATAACAAATTCTTAAAATACCCTTCATCTTTGTCACCTGATTTAGTAGCTCCAATCTGCTCAATTGCTGCATGGAATGGAAATTCCAAAACTCATGCTCAATTGACTAAACTTTACAAAACCTCAAAAACCATGGAAGAAAAACTTCGCTTCTTAAGTGCCCTATGCGGTTTCAAAGATAAAAAATTACTAATCAAATCACTTGACTTCTCTCAAACCCCCAATGTGCGTTCTCAAAATATGCAGCTACCAATAATGCAAGTTGCAGCAAATCCCTACGGAAAACACGTATTGTGGCCATGGTTAAAGAAAAATTGGAAAAAATTAAACAAAAAGGTTGGACATGGAAATCCTCTCTTTAACAGGATTGTTGCAAGTATATCATCCGTTGCAGATGACTCTCAGGAAAAGGAAATAAAATTATTTTTCAAAAAGAATCCAACACCTGGAACGGAGCGAACCCAAGATCAAACTTTGGAGAGAATTAGGATAAATTCTAAAATGTTAAGAAGAATGAGAAAAGAATTCAAAGATGGCTAAAAAACTTGGTCCTCCTATTGTACTCGGAGTGATCACAATACTTGCAATTGTATTTCTTACCGGTGGTGGAACTGATGATAAAGACATACTGCGAGAAATTTTTCAAGTTAATGCCGTATACTATGAATCAGGGCATGTTGAAGTTTCTTTTTTAGATAAATCTTCTAAAACAAACTCAGTTGTTATGGAAATTCTTGGAATGGATGAAACATTTCAAAAATCTTTTACTGGTTCAGAATTTATAGAAATCATTGCCTTTCCAAATCCTCCAAAATATGGTTGGGAAATTCATCCCATAGTCTTAGATGTTGATCATAACGAGTTGGGTCACATTCAATTAAAGACTGAAGTCCATATACAAGGAGATCCCTCCCCACCAGTAATTTATTCAAGACCATAGATCTAACACAAGATTTTTGTGCACCCGTAAAACTTTACTGTGTAATGGATTTGTTGCCTGATCTAAAGAAAGGAAAACGCGGAGCAATTGCAAAAGCAATCTCTCTTGTAGAAAATAATCCTAATGAAGCAAAAAATCTGATAAAAAAGATTTTCAAAGATACTGGAAATTCTATTATTATAGGAATTACAGGACCTGCTGGTGCTGGAAAGAGTTCTTTGATTAATACTACAAGTGTTGCCCTAAAAAAATTGGGAACAAAGCCAGCAGTACTTGCAATTGATCCTTCTAGTCATGTCACTGGTGGAGCCATTTTAGGCGATAGAGTTAGAATGACTGAATCTACTGATTCAGGAACATACATTCGAAGTATTGCATCAAGAGGCTCAACTGGAGCTGTGTCACATTCCTTGCGAAATAGTATTCGTGTTTTAGAATATGCTGGATTTAATCCAATAATTATTGAAAGTGTGGGTGCAGGCCAGACTGAAGTTGAAATATCAACTATTGCAGACATTACTGTTGTAGTCTTTAACCCCAATACTGGTGATAGCATACAGACCATCAAAGCAGGATTGACTGAAATTGGTGATATCTACCTTGTAAATAAAAGCGACCTTAGTGGGACAAACCAACTTTTTGATGCTGTACGAGATTTTATTGGAGCAACTGAGCGAAACCCTGTAATTCTTAAAACTTCTGTAAAGAAAAATACTGGAATCAAAGAGTTTGCAAAAACTCTCAAAGATATGATGGCAGCAAAAAAGAAAATAAAGAAAGAAAAAGATCAAGAACGACTAATAGCCGAACTCAAAGATATTGTTTTAAATAACATTGATGAAAAGATTGAGGAGATGCTAGATTCCAATAAAACATTTTTAACATATGTGAAAAAATTACAATCAAAAACTATGAATCCATTTGATGCAGGAGATAAAATTACAAAAACGTTAATGAAGTGAAAATATGGCTGCAAAAAAATCATCAAAACCAAAAGAACCTGAAAAGAAAGTTTTTACAGATTCTAATTTTTCAGTAAAGAGAATATATCAAAAATCCTCTAAGAAAAGGCCTGTAGAGGACTCTGGAAAGTATCCCTATACAAGAGGAATTCATCCTGGAATGTTCCGAGACAGGTTTTGGACAATGAGACAATATTCTGGATTTGGAGATGCGAAACTAACTAATGAGCGATTCAAGTTTATGCTTGAAAAAGGACAAACAGGTCTTAGTATGGCCTTTGACTTGCCAACCCAGATAGGATATGATTCAGATGCACCACAGGCCGAAGGAGAGGTTGGCAAAGTTGGCGTCTCAATTACCTCCATTAAAGATATGATGACAGCTTTTGACGGAATACCCTTAGGTAAAGTTAGCTCATCGATGACCATTAATTCTACGGCATCAACACTTTTGGCATATTACATTGCAGTTGGCGAATCTCAAGGCTTCAAAAGTCAAGATCTGCGCGGCACCACTCAAAATGATATTTTAAAAGAATACATTGCAAGAAATACCTACATCTATCCTCCGCAACCATCAATG
>JABDKK010000156.1 GCA_013002265.1 Candidatus Nitrosopumilus sp.
AGTTGCTCATATTGGATTTGCTGTAATCCCTGAGAACCGCAATCAATTCCGACGGATTGTATACTTCCGTCAATGTCAGTTATTGTTCCAACGACCTTGCCCATGAACGTTCCGTACATGTCTTTGACGTTTTTACCGATAATTTCGATATCGTCTTTTGTCATGTCTGGTAATTCAGAGATTTGTATAACCGACAAAGTGTAAGAAATGTTTTTGGTTTTAGTAAGATTAAATTCACAAAGTTTCAGCCATTGAATTTTTAGTAATTTTAAAATTTAGAGGCATATTAGCATACTTATGATTCAAAGAGAAGAACTTGAACAAATATTGAATTTTGTTGGAAATCGATGGATTGAGGTCACAAAAGAGCCAGACAGTAAATTAATGGATAATTTGCCTGACGACTTTTGGATGAACTCGGTAGGAGGAAGAACTGCAAAAAAGGGTTTTTGGGTAACATCATTGATGTATACTGAAAATGAAGCAGATGCAGCAGCTTTCAAAGAGGTGTTGCTAAGATGGCAAGCCAAAGGGAAAAACAAAGACAACGGACCCGATCTAATTCAAATTGGAAAAAAGAAATAGACTATTAATAATTGAGAATTCTCAAACAGATATTGTCAGAATTTTCAATTAAAGAAAGAAAAATTCTGTCGGATCATTTTTCAAACACAGATGAAAGTGTGTTTGCAATCATTACTCCACGTCAAGTAGACCGTGGAGCATTGATGTCAAGATATAGCAGAACAGACAAAAGCATGAGGCGAATATTTCTTGATGAGTTTTTAAAAAATAAAAATAGAGGAGAAGAATTTTACAACAGAGTCCTCTTAGAGTACGGAGATGATTCAGTTGCAGAGTTGGGTGAAGCTCAGATTGCAATTGAAGGACTGTCAAATATTGCAGTAAAAAAAATTGAAGACAGACGAATCGGATTATCATATTTAGAAAAGTCATCGCGATATGTTGCATGGAATAAAAAAGAGGACGGAAAATACAGATTTTACAGAGATCCTGAAATTAAAAAATCAAAATATGCCGACTTGTATGAGGAGACATGCAATTTTTCATTTGATGTTTATTCTAAAAACATTGAGCCAATGATAAACTATGTAAGAGAAAAATATCCAATTGAAAAATATAGTTTTAAAGATTCAACAGACGCAATAGAAAAATCATTTTCAAAACTAAAACTAGAGTCAGACATTAAATCGGCAAATATGATTTACAAGGGTTCAACAAAAGCTAAAGCATTAGATATTCTAAGAGGATTGCTGCCGGCATCAACTCTAACAAATGTAGGAATAACTGGAAATGGAAGAGCCTTTGAATATCTTCTAACAGTATTGGGCGCATCAGATCTAAAAGAAGAGCAAGATTTAGCCTCAAAAATCAATAAAGAGCTTGATACAACCATCAAATCATTTGTTAGAAGGGCAGATGACGAATATGGAAAGGCTTTTCAAAAATATCTAAAAGATGTAAAAAAGAAATCAAAAAAAGTAGCGTCAAAATATATCAAATCAAACCCCACTAAAGACTCGTTTACAAAATTAGTGGATTATGAATCAGAAAAATCGTCAATCGATAAAATCATTTCCAGTATAATTTACGAACAATCACCCAGCACGTCATACCAGAATATTTTAAAAATAGTTAAAAAAATATCAACCCAAGAAAAAACCAGAATCATTCGAGAATTTGCAGAACTTAGAACCAATAGGCGGCACAGATTATCAAGAGCATTTGAAAATGTGTACTATACATTTGATTTATGCAATAACTTTGGAATGTTTAGAGATTTCCACAGGCATAGAGCCCTAACATTAGAAAGACAGTTACTAACTACAGATCATGGATACAGCATTCCCAATGAGATTAAAATTTTAGGAATTGAGAAAGAATTCAAAGAATGCATGGACATGACAAAGAACACATTTGAGAAGATTAGAATAAACCATCCAGAACAATCGCAGTATGTTGTAAATTTTGCCTACAATTATCCATATTTTATAAAATTTAATCTTAGAGAAGCATGTCATCTGATAGAGTTAAGAACTGTCCCTCAAGGACATATTGATTACAGACGTGTTGCACAACAAATGTTCAGTCAAATAAACAAAGTTCATCCAAACTTGAGCAAAGTTATGAAATTTGTAGACATGAAAGAATATGATCTAGAAAGATTTGAATCTGAAAAAAGAACAGAAGAGAAAAGGAAAAAGCTAAAAAAATAGAACAATATTCTAATATCAAAACAGCGAAATTAAATCATGACAGATAAAATTGAAAAAACTCAAGAAGAATGGAAGGAAAAACTTACCCCAGATCAATACGAGATTTGTATTAATCACGGCACAGAACCGCCATTTTCAGGAAAATACAACAGCACAAAACTACAAGGCGCCTTCAAGTGCGTATGTTGTGGAGAGGAGTTATTCTCATCGGATGCAAAATTTGATTCAGGTTCTGGCTGGCCAAGCTTTTGGCAGCCAATTTCAGAAGAAAAAATAGAATTTGTGTCAGATACATCATATGGGATGATCAGGACAGAAGTCAATTGTAACAAATGTGGGGCTCATTTGGGACATGTGTTTGACGATGGGCCAAAACCTACAAATCAAAGATACTGCATCAATTCACTTTCATTAAAACATGAAAAAGATACAGACTAGTTTCAAACTAATTCTTTTCTTTAATTTCTGAAATTACTTGAAGAATTCCTTTTTTGTAGTTTGGATATTTGAAGGAATATATTTTTGAGATTTTCTTGTTTGAAACTTTGAGTGGTGTTGTTAAGAGAGTAATTAGATCAGAACCTAAAACTGCCTTTGCAAGAAAATTTGGAATATTTCCAGGATGTTTTGCATTAATTTGATCAGCTGTAAAATTTACAAAGTCCTTGAAGGTAACGGGTGTTGAGTCAGTTACAATATAAGATTCGCCGAATGCCTTTTTTTCAAACACAGCAATCATGCTTCCAACAGCATCATCCACATGCACAAAGGCTTTCAAATATTTCCCACCTCCAGGTAGTCTAAAGGATTTTTTTTTCAATCTCTGTATCAACATGTCATTAAACCAGCCACTAGAACCATAAACATCACCAAAATACATTACGGCAAAATCAATTCCGTTTTTCTTGCATTCTTCTCTAAGATATTTTTCTGCCTCCAATCTAATTTTAACAAAATTGGTATCGGGATCATGAGGATATGATTCATCAATTATTTTCTCGCCAGGATTTCCATATACACCAAGACCTGATACGTAAATGAAGGATTTTGTTTTATTTTTAATTGCTTGAAACAAATTCTTTGTTCCTGCCAAATTTACTTTTTCCAAAATTGCTGAATTTTTTTCTAAAGGAGTACAGGACGCAAGATGAAAGACACAGTCAAATGACCTGCCCTCAAAACTCAAGGCAGAATCAGTGACATCCCCTACGATCTCATTTGTTTTTTCTTTAGTATGCTTGCCATCACGTACCAAGGTTGAGACAAGATATTTTTTTTCTAGTAATTCAGATACTAGTCTGGAACCAATAAACCCAGTTGCTCCAGTTACCATAATTTCAGCCATCATCTATTTTCAGAACAAGTCAGATTTAACACTTTGAAAAAAATTGTCTAGTGATTTTTCAATTAATGTTAAATGTAAACAAGAACCACATGGTAAGAATGAGAGATTTAGAATTTTTTATGGATGTCTCACCAATGTGGTGGTTAAAAGCAAGAGAGGACAAAAAATTTCTAAAAAAATATGTTTTTGTAAAATTTGAGCAAGACTACTATCCCAGAATCATCAGCCATGGAAGAACCAAAATAGATTTGGATGAATCTGGAAAGGTCATAAAAAGTCAGATTTTAGATATTCTCAAAAATGGAAATTTTGATTATGAGTTTTTGCCAGAAGATGAAAATCAAAAAGAGAGTTATGAGATCTCAAATGGTCGTATTCATTTCAAACCAAGAAGAAGAAAAATTAATGCCAGGCTTCTCATTAAAGTTAAGATTCCAATTAAAAAATACAGTAATCTGTTATGATCTAAAATTCCAAATGTTAGTTGAATGCATTTTATTTATAGAGTTCTTCATGACTCAAACTCTTAAGAAAATTTTAGCCTCAAGATTTGATGAATAATTTAGAAATTTTGACCAAGAATATTTATGAAAGCATAAAGGTGAATCACCCAATGAAGATAGCAGTTTTAAAAAATGATAGTGAGTTTCAAGATGAGATATTAGGAACCACAAAAAAATAATAAAAAGGGTTGAATTGATTTGAGAATAATATTGTGTGGATTTGGCGTGGTAGGCCAAAGTTTAGTGAAATTATTTGACTCCAGGGCAGAGGATCTATATGCAAAATATGGACTAAAACCAAGAGTAGTAGGTGTTTTTGATAGTAAGGGAAGTGCAGTAGATAAGTCAGGTTTGGATTTTAACAAACTAGTTGCTGTAAAGAAAAAATTTGGAACTGTAAAAAATTATGCATCCACAAAAAATTCAATGTCTGGAATTGATATGTTAAAGAATGTTGAAGCTGATGTCCTAATTGAAACCACTGCAAGTAACTACAAAGATGCAGAACCAGGTATGACACACATTACTAC
>JABDKK010000155.1 GCA_013002265.1 Candidatus Nitrosopumilus sp.
CCTGGAGGCGGTGCTGAATTGTTCCATCCTGAGATACGTGGTAAAATTGTAAGAGGAAAGTGTTCTGGACAAGAATGGCTTGATGTTATCGAAGAAGCACACGACATGGGAATTCAAAGCAACGTTACAATGCTTTACGGCCATATTGAAAAACCTGAACATATCATTGATCATCTTGTTAAAATTCGCGACCTTCAAAAAAAGACAAATGGCTTCCTGACATTAATTCCATTAAAATTCAGTCTTGATAATACTGAATTAGAACAACAACACCTTGTAAGCAATGAGTGTTCTTCAGTATACGATTTGAGAGTAATTGCCCTGTCAAGACTAATGCTTGCAAATGTTTTGAATAATATTTCTGTATATTGGGTTGCATATGGTAAAAAACTGGCACAAGTTGCACTCTCCAATGGCGGAAGTGATCTAGTTGGCACCGCATTTTCTGAGGAGATTTACCGTGCAGCAGGAAAACCAACTGCGTCATCTGTTGAGGAATTGGCAACAATGGTCAAAGAGATTGGAAAAAAACCCGCTCAGAGAAATACCCACTTTGGAATACTGAAGGAATTCTAGCTCAAGTGCTTTTTTATTGAATTTAATTTTTCTTCCATTTTAACATGCTTGTCTTTTCTTGAATCTATCTTGATTATGACTTCGACTCTGCTGATTCCAAGATTGTGAACCGCTTCCATCATTTTTTTTGCAGCATCATAAATAGTGTCAATGTCGTCTGATTCTAGTATTGTTCCCATGGGATTGACTTCGTATCTGAGATTTTCCAACTTTTGAATTGATTCTATGGCCTTTGCAATATAGAAACTGGCACTGGTTGTTTTAGTTGCCATCGGATATATGCTAATCTCGGCTTGAATCATTTGTTACTTTAGGGAATTTTTAGATTAAAACCTTTGATTTATTCTGCTGGCTTTTTTTCTTCTTTTTTGGCAGTTCCTTTTCTTCTTCTTGCACCAAAGCTTATCAGGACTAGTAAAAATCCAACTCCGATTAAAATTCCTGATAATGTGTTATAGTCCTGGGTCTCTTGCTGTGCGTTCATCAGGTCAATTATCTCTTCTTCTGTCATCCCCGATTGCCCTGCTGGCATGCTGGAGCCAACAATTATCGTTAGCGCAATGCCTACGGCAACCATGGCCAGTCCCCCGCCAAGAATTTTTTTATCAACTAGAACCATTTTACATGTTGTTTCTATTTCATCATATATTAGGTATTTTCTAATTTTGAGATGCTGTACTGGGTTAAATACAAATTTTGCATGATGAATTTATGATTCAGCTAAAAAATAAAATAATCAAAGTTCTTCAAAGCAAATGGAATCAGTTAGAAGATCCTGATGAAGAGTGGATAAAACCCGGGGAGTAATTCATTCAAAAATACTAGTCAAAATCCTTCTGGGGGCTTTTGGACAAAAACGTTGCAAACAAGTGCATCTGTTTTTGAATCTCGGTACTGGACATTGCATGAGACAAATTTTCCTTTTAATGCCCTTTCCAAATCCTCCTTTGTCTTTTCTTCGTATTGCGGTTGGTCAGGATCATCTATTTTTCCAATAATTATTTTTTCCGTTTTTCCATAATCCTCCTGGTTGTCTTTTCTTGTGTGGCTAACTAGTAACTCAAATGCATTGTTAGTTAGAATTCCAATAACAGGACCGCCAATTCCGTCTCCCATGCTCTCTAAAATTTTTTTGTTCTATAATTACTTGGTGGCAATACTTAGCTCAAAGTCTGGAACAAGCTCTTTTTCATTTGCCATCTCAAAGAGCTTTCTGATTGATTGCTCCCCTGAATCTCCCATGTTTACAGTAACTTTGTTTACATACATTTTGACAAATTTTTCAATCAAATCACGTGGCTTACCTCTGGCATATTTCATTGCATACTCTAATGCGTCATCAAAGTTTTCTAAACCAAACTCGATTGATGACTGCAGATATTTGTCAAATTTGCATATGGTCTGCATGCCCAAGTCTGTCCTCATTACGTTAATTCCCAGAGGAACTGGCAATCCGTTGGTTTCTTTGTGCCACCACTCCCCAACATCTAGAATCTTGGTGTTGCCTTCCTGCTCGTAGGATAGCTGGGTTTCATGAATTACCAGTCCTGCATCAACCTTTCCGGATTTTACTGCTTCTGGAATGTCGCTGAAGTTCATTTCAACAAAATCAAACTTTCCAATCATTAACTGCAGTAGCAAAAATGCTGATGTCATCTTTCCCGGAATGGCAACTTTACATTTTTTAATTTCATCAACTGACATCATTTTTTTTGCAGTAACTATTGGACCATAACCAATCCCAAAACTTCCCCCACTTCGAAGTACTGTGTATCCGGGAATATATGCACAGGCATGAACTGAAACTGCTGTGACATCCAATTGAGGGTCTGTTGCTTTTCTGTTTAACTTTTCAATATCCTCTATTACATGATTTACAGTAAAGTCTGGCGATGGGATTTTGCCTGTAAACATCCCATAAAACATGAAAGCATCATCTGAATCAGGAGTATGGCCAACAGAAATTTTCATATTTTTGCCTAAAGCGGTCGTAATAAAAATCAAAACCTGTTTTGAATAGTTTTTCTAATATATGTCACAAACAATTCGATATCATGAATTCAATTGAAGCTTATGAGAAAGACATTGCTTTACAATTGGATTTTTTAAAATCATTTCACAAACAAAAGCCGCTATCTCTCAACATGCAAAAAAACATTATTTTTTCTGGAAGTGGAGATTCACTGGTTTCTTCAATACTTGCCGAATCCTTCTCAAATGGATTGGTAAAGGCAATTGATCCTCTGGATCTTTACAATAATAAAAAATTGGCAAAATCAAAACACGTCTTTTTGGTATCAATATCGGGCAATACCATTACCAATGTCAAGGTGGCCAAAAACGCAAAAAAATGCACGGCCATAACATCACAGCCTCAAAGCAGACTGGCAAAAGTTGCAAATGATGTAATGCTTCTTAATGCAAAAAATAGCGGAGTCTTTACTGCCGGGAGCATCTCTTTTTTGGAGAGTGCATTGACTTGCATCTCACTTGTAACTCCGCTTAAGGTTTCTAAACCTCATCTGCTATTTTCTCAGGCAAAAGCAGATTCAAAAAAGTCAAAAATATCTAAAAGAATTTTTGTCTTGGGAAACTATCACACATTTCCAATTGCGATGTATTGCGCAGCAAAGTTTTATGAAATTTTGGGCTATGATGCTCACTACTGCAGAGTGGAGCAGTTTTCTCATATGGAGTTGTTTTCAGCAAAAAAAGATGATACTGTAATAATTTTCGAGGAGCAAAACTCTCACAGTAAACATCTTGCAGACATCTTGAAAAAAATTGGACTCAAAGTGATCCATCCCAAAATGCCCTCTGGTAAGATCTCTCAGATTCTTTACTGCATTTTCTTCTCACAAATGATTGCACTCCTTGAGGCAAAAAGAAAAAAGAAAAAGAATTGCTATTTTGTTACTGCCAAAAATATCCGCAACGTTAGCAACCAAATGATCTACTGAATTTTTTGAAGGCTAAGGTTTAATAGCTGAATACTGGGGTTTGCGATTATGGTAAAATTCAAGTCCACTGGTGAGGTTCTTAAAATTATCAAAAACAAGGATCAAATCCGTAACTTTGGAGTCATTGCACACGTTGATCATGGAAAGACTACTATGAGTGACAGCCTTTTGGCCAACTCTGGAATTATTGCCCCCTCTGCTGCCGGAAAGGCATTGGCAATGGACTTTGATAAGGAAGAACAGCAAAGAGGAATTACAATTTACCAGGCAAATGTAACATTACACTTTACTCAAAAAGACAAAGAATACGTCATTAACATGATTGATACACCCGGACACGTAGACTTTAGCGGAAGGGTGATTCGCAGCCTCAGAGCAATCGATGGTGCAGTAGTGGTATGTGATGCAGTAGAAGGAATAATGACCCAAACTGAAACTGTAACTAGAATGGCACTTGAGGAGAGGGTAAAACCTGTCTTGTTTATCAACAAGGTTGACAGGCTAATCAAGGAGCTCAGATTGACTCCAGAGAAAATGCAGCAACAACTAGCAGAAGTTGTTTCAAACTTTAACCAACTAATTGACACGTATGCCGAACCTGAATACAAGGAAAAATGGCGAGTATCCATTCAGGATGCAAGCGTCACATTTGGGTCTGCAAAAGACAAATGGGCAATCAATCTGGATGTCATGAAGGACAAGGGAATTACATTCAAAGACATCATTGATGCCTATACTAACGAGAAAGTAGACGACCTGGTTGCAAAAGCTCCGCTAGCTGATGCAGTACTTGGAATGGTAGTAAAACATCATCCTGCACCACACCAGGCAGTAAAATATAGGATTCCGCAGATTTGGAAGGGCGATTTGGAATCTGATGTGGGAAAGGCATTGCTTGCATGCAGCGATGATGGCCCTACAATCATGATGGTAGTCAACATGGTTTTAGATCCGGCTGCAGGACCAGTTGCAATTGGAAGATTATTTTCTGGTTCTATTAAAGACGGACAAACAATCAACATTATTGATTC
>JABDKK010000164.1 GCA_013002265.1 Candidatus Nitrosopumilus sp.
TTGCAGTATAGTACTCCTTGTTGTTTTTCACCATTAATTTTTTTACAGCAATAGGACCTATTCCTTTTCCTTGAAATTCAGGCATGAGCCAAAATCCTAACTCATTATTTTTTTTGTTTAATGTTACAGAACCAATAACCTTATCTTCAAATTTAATTAATTTCCAATCATTATAAGGATGAGATGGATCTTTTTTTAAAAACTCTTTTACAAATTTTTCTTGCTGATTCTTTTTAATCGGCTTCAAAACATCTTTAGGATCTCTTAAAATATACAACTTGTAGAGAAAATTTGAATCATCTAATGTGATATCTTTAAGATAAATTTCCATATTTATGATTAAGTCTAATGTAAAATATGTTTTTGTATGATCAAATTTTTTAATTAAAATTTTGAGGATTTATAATTTTTTAAGAGATTGTCTGCCTGCAATCTTAGATTCATTTGGATACATAGGTGCATCCCAAGGAAAAAATTCTCCGTTTAGAAATTTTTTCCATCTTTTAAGATCTTCATTTACCATGACCTTTACTAATTCTTTAAATTTAGTTTTAGGATACCATCCTAATTCTGACTTTGCCTTTGAGTTTTCTCCACAAAGATAATTCACATCTAGAGGTCTGAAGAACTTTTTATCTGTTTTTACATACTTTTTCCAATTTAATCCAACTTCTTCAAATGCAAGTTTCACAAATTCTTTAACAGAATGAGATTCCTTTGTTGAAATAACATAGCTATTTGGAGTATTATTTTGAAGCATTAAGTATACTGCTTCCATATATTCTGGCGCATATCCCCAATCCCTTTTAGCTTCAAGATTTCCTAAAACCAATTCTTTTTCTAAACCTAATGAAATTTTTGCTACACCGTTTGAAATTTTTCTTGAAACAAATTCTAATCCTCTAATTGGAGATTCATGATTAAATAGAATTCCAGAAACAGCAAACATGTCGTATGCTTTTCTATAAACATCTGTTATCCAATGAGCATAAAGTTTGGCAGAAGCATACGGACTAGCTGGACTAAATGCAGTATTCTCATTTTGTATCTTTGTTCCGCTATTACCATACATTTCACTACTGGAAGCTTGGTAAAATCTAATTTTTGGATTAAAAAATCTAATAGCTTCAAGTAATTTTGTTACAGCTGTTCCAGTAATCTCAGCATTTCCAACTGGTTGCTCAAATGCTGTACTTACATAACTTACAGCAGCCATGTTGTAGACTTCGTCTGGATCTGAGATTTTGACAGCTTCTATCAAAGAACCCATATCCAAAAGATCAGCAGGAATTAGGTGTACTTTTGAAAAAATTTCTAAATTTTGCAATCTCCAAAAGTTTGGACTTGAAGCTCTCCTAAACGTACCATATACTTTGTAATTTTTACTCAGTAATAATTTTGCTAGATATGCTCCATCTTGACCTGTGATTCCTGTAATTAATGCCTTTTTCATTCAAAATCCCCTCCAATTTCGTTATCTATTACTATCTTTTAAATTAGAAAGTACTTTCTTTGCAAAACTTTTCATTGATTTTGAAGCATCATATCTTTTTAGCCAGTTTGATCCATTTTTTAAAACCCATTCTCTATCTAATAACTGAATAATTGTTTCATAGTTTCTATTATTTTTAACCATAGGATAATCTGGATCAAGATATTTTACTACTGCTTTAGCATGTTTAATCATGGCCTGCTCCATTTTTTTTTGATCATGTATGATAAATTCTGGTTCACGAAATTTTATTTCTTGAAAATTTTTATCTGGATCTGATGTATAGGGAGCACGTTCTATTTCGTTGTGAACATGAAAAGTGTCATTTGCTTTTCCATATCTGAACCCCTCTTTTTCAACTATTTGTCTTAAAAAAATATCTGTATATCTCCACATATAATCATCATCACAATGATAATTTTTTATGGATTGTTTTTTTATCAAATGGCATAAATCTAAAGCCCTTTCATTTTCTTGAGCTTTTGATTTTTGTTCACGATAAAAATGATAAGCACTTATTCTTTTTCCATTTTCTATGATGTCATATGAATCAGAATGTCTTAACATTTTTTCGTACCATCCTTCTTCCAAATCAATATCTGCGTCAATCAAAACAAACCAATCAGTTTCAATTTTAGAAAATAAAAATTCTAATGCCTTTCCTGTGGTTCTAATCTCAGGTTTTACATAAATTTCTGATCTAGGCATTTTTTTTAAAATTTGAATAGTATTGTCTTTAGAACCTCCATCACAAACAATTAGTCTGTTTACAGGAATTTCTTTGTAAATACTAAATAATGATTTTTCTATAGAGAGTTCTGCATCTAAAGTTAACATTAGCACGTCTATGCTATCTGAATTATTATTTGATAATTTTTTATCAATAAATTTACCAACAGGTTTTTCTATAAATCTCACATTATTTTTGTTATCAATCAATTATTATGCTTTTCAATCAAAGCCTATTTTTTACAAAATTTATTGAGGGAATAGGAGTTGGATCCATTTTAGAAAGAACTGCTCTATAAATTGAACAATAATCTAAAAGATAAATGAGTCTCAATAATTTAGTAAGAATAGACCCGTTTCCTGACAAAATTTCTTTATACTCAATATTCTTTGTTTTGAAGTACTCTTTCACAATTTCCCATCGTTCTTTTGTCTTAATATAATCATCATTTCCTTGAATTAGAATTGGCATAATTTTGCTTGGTTGCTCCCATGCAACTATTCCATTGTGACAAGATTCTACAACATCTTCAGTTATTGCATGAATTTTTGAATTCTCTTGAAGAGAATTTTTAAATCTGACTGCAGCTGCTTGTAATCCCGCAGGATAATAAATTAATGGGATTCCAGAAATCCATTTTGCCAAGTCAATTGCAGGATTATCAAAATTCAAATTATTTGAGGAAATTTTCTTCTTCATTTTTTCTAACTCTTTAATTGATTCGTATACTTCCTCTTGATTAATCGGTATAACTGGATTCAATATTTTTAGCATTGAATATAAGAAACCTGTAAAAGAAGCCCTGGGAGAATGTATTAATGGAATTTTTCTATATTCTACATTATTTTTTTTACAGAAATCCTCCATTTTTCCACCTGAAGAACATGAAATAATTTTACATTCTAATTTAGTTGATGAATTTAATGCAGTTAATGTTTCAATCGTATTTCCTGAAATGCTTGTGGTGACTACTAGGGTATCTTTATCAACTGTTTTTGGTAGTAGATATCCCTTTACAACTGAAACATGAATTTTACTTTTAGATAAAATTGATGAAAAAACGGATCCAATTGCTCCAGAACCACCCATTCCAGCAAAAACAATGTGGTTGATGTCTGAAAATTTACACTCTTCCAAATCTGATTGAAATGCAGTTTTCGCTATTTCAGGCCATCTGTCATAAACTGAATACATTTTTTGAGAGTCAAATTTTTGTAACAATGCTAAATCTATCAAGTAATATGAAAATGAACAAATCTGAATATAACATTTGGGAAAATAATAGGTTTGATTTATTTTAAATATGGTTTCAAATTTTCCAGATTACTGACAAAATGGAAGAAAATTCATCTCACTCTTTACGAACAGTAGAATGGAAAAATAACAGAGTTGTAATGATTGATCAAACCAAATTGCCAAATGAATTAGTTTTTGTAGAATATGATGATTTCAATCAAGTAGCAGAAGCTATCAAAACTCTAATAGTTAGAGGTGCTCCAGCTATAGGAGTCTCAGGAGCTTTTGGATTAGCATTAGCAGTATTACAAAGTAAGGCAGCTACAAAAGATCAATTACTTTCAGATTTAGAAAATGCAAGACAAATTCTCTATTCTACTAGGCCTACCGCAGTTAATCTAGGTTGGGGTCTGGAAAAAATAATGAATATTGCAAAAACAGGAGAAACTGTTGAAAAAATTAAGGAGTTGGTAATAGAAACTGCAAAAAGAATGGCTGAAGAAGATATTGAAATAAACAAAGCAATGGGCAAAAATGGTTCCATTCTTTTTGACAATGATGACACTATAATGACTCATTGCAATGCTGGTGCATTGGCTACTGTAGCATATGGAACTGCACTAGGTGTGATTAGAGCAACAAGAGAGAGTGGAAAAAATGTCAAAGTTATAGCAACTGAGACTAGACCAATTCAGCAAGGATCACGATTAACGGCATTTGAGTTAAAACATGATGGTTTTGATGTTAGTCTAGTTCCTGATACTGCTGTAGGCTATTCTATGGCAAATGGATTAGTGAATAAAGTGGTAGTTGGGGCAGATAGAATCGTAAAGACTGGTCATGTCTTTAACAAAATTGGAACTTATCAAGTTGCCACAATGGCAAAACAACACGGAATTCCATTTTATGTTGCAGCACCATTATCTACTATTGATTTGAAAAACAAAGCTGAAGATGTAATAATTGAGATGAGAAAGGGTACAGAAGTAACAGGAATAGGAGACAAAAAAACGGCACCAGATGATATCAATGTGATAAATCCTGCTTTTGATATGACTCCACCAGAACTAATATCTGGAATTATTACTGAAAAAGGCGTGGCTAGAGCTCCCTATGAGGAATCTATTCCAAAATTATTTGAAGCTAATTAATAGAAAGTTTTTATTGTTTTTCTAGAGTCAAATACACTATGAGTACAGTTTCTCCTCAGGCAATTGAAGAGTCATTAAAACAATGCATGGATCCTGAAGTTCCACTAAACATTGTTGAGATGGGATTAATCTATGGGATTGATGTTGCTGAAAACAATGATGTTAATATTAAAATGACAATGACCACACAAGGGTGTCCACTCCATGAGACTTTGGTTTCAGATGCAACGCGATATGTCAAAAAAGTTCCTGGAGTAAATAATGTCAATATTGACATTGTGTGGGAGCCTGCATGGTCAATGGATAAAATGTCTGAAGAAGCAAAAATGAAAATAAAGAATATGAGTGCTGGAATGAATACTCCTGCACCAATTAATTATGAAATTGCAATGCCACAAGGAGTCGGAAAACTTGTTAAACAAGAAGATGGCTCTATGGTTTTAGCAAATGAGCATGATCAAGGATTTATGGTAAATCAAGCAATTGTAGACTTTTGGAAATCTTGTAATGGACAACGCAAAGTAACTGATCTTGTAGAGGTGTTTGCTCAGCAAACAGGACTGCAAAGAAACCAAGTAGAAAAAGAAGTCATGCAGTTACTACAACAACTACGTGATGGTGGTTTAATTGCAATTGCAGGCCAGCCAGATACGCCAAATGTCGAATTTAAAAAATAATTCTAGTAAATATAGTTTGAATTCGCACCATCAAAATTTATTGTAACGCCTGATAGATACTTTATCTTATTTTGAATAATTGATCTTACAAAATCTCCAATCTCTTGCGGTTCACCTAGTCTTTTCATGGGGAGAGATTCTTTGAATTGGTCTACATCATCAATTAATTCTCTGGTTCTATCTGTATTGATTGGGCCTGGTGCAATGTTTATACAACTAATGTTTTTCTGGGCGTATTCTTTGCTTAAAACTTTGAAGACCTCACTAAATGCAGCACGATAAGCAGAAGATATAATCAATTTTGTATTTGGTTCTTTGATCACATTTGAGCTAATCAAAAAGATGTAACCATTATCATTAACTTTGATATTCTGTAAAATGGTGCAAAATCCCAAGAATAACTGATTGTGATACAATTTCCAATCCTCTTCGGTAATTGTTAGAAAAGGTTTTGGAGCAGGGCCTCCTGTGTTTAGTACAAGAATGTCTGTTTGGTTGTGATTTTTTGCAAATTCTCTAACACTTTTCAAATCCGATGTATCAATGTCGCTTTTAGATGCTGCAAATACATCAATCTCAATTGATTCTAATGATTCAGCGATTGCTTTTCCTATTCCTCTAGAACCTCCAAGAACAATTGCTCTAGTCATAATATTCTATAAAATAATTGATAATTAAATTTCTTTAGTAAACAAAATTGTTCTTATTAAATTGAAAAATACTTTCAAAACATCTTGAAAACTTGTATTAAAACCATCAGTATGATTTAGTCTGATAATTTCTACGAATCCCTCTTAAGCAATTTTACATTTCTGTGTTCAATGACTAAACTACTGCATGCCTCAATCATTGCTTCGATAATTTTGATGTCTGCTTTTAGTGCCGATGCCTTTGCACAGTCAGACTTTAAAAAAATTGAAGGAAACGAAATACAAAACAATCCTATTTCACAAGACATTCTTGCAAAAATAGAATTATCAAAAAAACAATTCCTTCAAGCAAAAGAGACTGAACAAAAGCGCAATGCCCAACAAAAATTCATTGATGAGCAGCGAATCCTAGCACAGGAATCTCTAAAACAAGAGCTCCAAAGAATGGAAAAAACCTATGAAGAATTTACTCCTAGAAACGCATTTGCAAACTATGTTTCAAATCTTAATGTGACAAATGACGGGATTTTCTGGGATCAGTTTGATTATCTACAAACAAAAATTTCTCTAGCAAAAGATGCAAGAGATTCTGTTCTTAAACAGGGAGGAACGTTTTCTGATGCCATGAAGCAATATGTCCAGTTTGCCAAGATGCCAAAAATTGAAATGCAAAATATTGTGCGCGAACTTAACATAAAACACAATCTTGCGCAAGAAGATATCCAGTCAAATTTTGACATTAATGGAAAGCTGCCCAGATATGAAAATGATCTTGAAGCTCCATGTTATGGATGTACTGCAAAAATCTCCAAAGTTCAACTTGACTCAAACCAATCAGTTCCTATAACTAGAACTGTATATGAGCCAAAGCCTTCACAAATTACTGAACTGAAAGACTCTCTTTCAGACCTCCAAAAACAGTTCCTAGAGTCAAAAAACATCATATCTCAGAAAAAAATGATATTTGAGATGAATGAAATCATAAAACAAATTCAGGAACTCAAATAATCTTTTTCTTTTTTTTGATAAAAGTAGTGTTTAATTGGAATTTTATCACAATTTTGGTAGACAAATCATTCCTAGAAGTTTATTCCCAAAACAGATTATCATTTAATCTGAGTAACAATTTCTGAATTGACTGGCACAAACACTAAATTTTTTCACCAAATTGTTTGCATTAGTAATCTTTGGAGCTCAAACATTTTTTTATGAAATTATGTCCATGATGAAGTCTTTGTGCAAGGCTTGCTTTATGGATGTGACAAACCAATGAACTATCCCTACGGACTCTCACGCAACCCGTATCCTAGCAGTCCTACCCCAACTGAAAAAGACGCCCAAATTCTAGGCGGAACTAGACACATCCAGGCCAAAGAATCAATATTGGAATGCATACAGGACCTGTACAGACAATCATCCAAGCGTCAGTCCAACGAAAATGACTTTAGACTAATCACTGTAATCCAAGATGTCGGGTGTGGAAAAACTCACCTTGCCTTGCACATCAAGGGGCTAAGAATGCGACAAAATATTGAAAGCGCATATGTGGACTTGGCAACTATCTCGCCTAAAACAAAGGAGAGCCTGTATGATGCAATAATAGCAGGATTCAATCCATCAACATTTGAGGAATTAAGAGAAAAATTCCTAAAAGACATCTGCGAAAAGGCAGACAAGGGTGACTTGCTAGCCAAAAAAGCCCTAGGCTACAGGTTTGTGGACAAACTGGTAGGAACAACAATTCAGGACAAAACTGATGACATTTTGAATAACAAAAAAACACATTCAAGTGAGAGCCTGAAAAAATATTTGGCCTCTAACTATACGGCACACGAGTCATTAATCATCCAAAATATCATTAACAAAACATTTGAACCAATATCAAACCTAGATGAATTTTTAGGAAGACTGTCGGCCATTTCCAAATTCAGTCATAACCTTCTTGGCAAAACTACCGTTTATACATTTGATGAGATGGACGCAGATCCCAGTTCAGCTGAAATTATAAAATCAATAATCAACAGACATATTCCATCTTCTGTTGTAATGCTTATTGCAACTCCAGATGAATATTCTGAGATACAAGAAACTAATGTATCGCTGTTTGACAGACTAGAAAAGGCAAACTATAAGATTGATCTTGCAGGCTCAAACTCAATAGATGAACTCTCTGAAATTGCAATAGAATACATAAAACAAAACAAAAAAAGTGAGAGGTTTACCAAAAAACAGCAAAATGACTTGACAGGAAAAATCAGAGTGCTTTGTGATGAGTTCCCTGATTTTACGAGTGTAAGATCATTGACAAACATCTTGTATCATGCCATGGAAAAATCCTCTCAATTAAATCACGAAGAGATTTCTGAAGAAGCACTTGATGAAACCATCAAGAACGCATTCCCTGGATTAAAGGTACGTGATAGCATTCTTAATGTTCCAATAGGGCAATTTTTAAAATTGCGACTAGAGTCATCAGAAAGCAAATCACAATCAAAGATTAAAGAAGCAATTTCAAATCTTGTCAATTTTGCACATGATACAGGAAAAATAACAAAGCCTGAAAACTCAAAACGAATGCTGGATGCAATTTACACTGATCAGTATGGAACAAAGATAGGAATTGCCGTAGTGATGGGCAAGGATCACGCCAAAAATTCCACATCCATTGAAAATGTTCTAAAAGCATCTGCCTTTGTAGACAAACTACTGATACTAACAAATACCAACCTTCCAAGAAATCCACAAGCTACAATCATCAACATTGATAAAGTAAAGATGGTTGACTTGCTTTACTTTAGTAACAGATACTCTGATAACAAGATCCTAGAACCAGAAAATGAAAAAATTCACACTCTAGCCAAGACTATATCAATAATCTAAGTTCTCAAAAGGGCTCTATCATATTTGGCATGTCTTAAACAAAAGAACGTCCTGGAATGTAATCAAGGTCATTTTTTCTAGAAACCTGATAAATTTTGATTTAATTAGAATATTTTTACTACTTAGATTTCTTTAATTTCTGTAATTGTTCCCTGAACTGAATCCATCTTGATTATTGCCCTCTTTTCATCCCAGCCAAGTGCAACATACCAGTCTCCTGCATCATCATCATACTTTGTTTCCAAAGTCTTGATGTCTTCCGGCTTGGTATTGTATTTTTTGGCAATTCCTGAAATTGCAAGTGCCATTGCGTCTTTTTCCTTTTCAAGACGTCTCTTCATTAAACCAATTCCAGGATTCATAATACCTGTTAATTTTATCATCTAATATAGTTAATTCAAAAAGTTAGCCATAATGTTGAATTTTTCTAATTCATAGTCTTTACAAGATTTCAAATATCCTTATCATGGTGGAATCATCATGAAACTAATCCAAAGAATTTCAAATTCGTCATTTGTAAAACCTAGTTTTCTAGTTTCATTTGTAATTATTCTGGCAGTAATTGGTCCAGTAGTAGTAGTATCTGCGGGCTTTTGGGATGCAATATCCCATCTACAAAAAGAACCGGAGTTTTTCTGGAGTACATCTCATATTATAGTGTATGCTGGAGTTTCAATGACTGCAATAGCTGCAGTTATGGGCTCCATTCTTTTAATCCAAAAATCAGTTCATGGTTCAATAAAGACTGGAATTAAACTCGTAATGGTGGGATCTGTTCTTCAGATAGTTTCTGGATTTGGCGATTCATTGTCTCATGAGGTGTTTGGAATTGACGGATTGATATCTTGGTCTCATCAGCCACTTGAATTGGGACTGGTTTTAGCATCATTAGGTGGAGTTTTGATATTAAAAAATAGAGAAAACACCAAACTCAGAATTTTGCTGCCCTTCTCAATTGTAACATTTTTGTTCTTTACAACCTGGCTTATCTTTAACTTGGTTCTAGTTTTTGGACATACGATTCAGTGCATTCCAGTCTATGAGATATTCTCATCAGGCTGCTCTATATTGTAATTTTTTATTTTAAAAAACGCCATTACAATTACAGTTACTGCCCCAACAAAAATCAAAACCCCAGCTGGAGTCATCTGCTTAGAATTTGTATTTCCAAATTCTACCTGCAAATCAATTGGATTTTTTGAAATGTTTGTGATCTTTATAGAATATGTGCCATCCTTGTTAAAATCAAAGTATCCTACTGACATTTTTGTCTGAATGACCTGTTCTTCAATTACATTATCACTGGTATCCAGAATCTGTGTAAATACCTCCTCTCCTGCAAATTCAGACATGTATACTTTGTAAAATCCAATATCAGACCCTGCAAATGTAGATTTTAATTCAAACGAGTTTGACTCTTTTAGAATTACATTATCATGAATCTTTTCTGATTCTGCAAATACAAATGCAATCCAAACAGAGCCAACTACTACTAGTGCAATTCCAATTTTAAATAATGAAATCTTCATTGTTTGAATGAGAATTTTTTTGTCTAATAAGATAATCTAAAGGGCTCGGAGGGCTTCGATCCCTCGACCTGGCGGTTCGAAGCCGCCCGCACTATCCAGGCTGTGCAACGAGTCCAAACAAGTAAGAATTTAACAGGCCTAAATATCTGTCTAGATACTTTGAAGGTGTCAAAAAAAGTGGCAGGTGTAGAGTATGCAATAAGAGATATTGTTCTTGCTGCAAGAAAAGTACAACAAAACGGAATGCAAGTTGATTATCTTAACATCGGTGATCCTGTACAATTCGGATTCCAACCGCCTCAAAATGTACGACAGGCATTCATTGATGCTATTAACAACGGTGAGAATTACTATTCATCATCTGAAGGATTACTGGAATTACGTCAAGAGATTGCAAAAAAAGAAAATGCCAAAGGTCTCTCAATTGGAGCCGAAGAAATTCTAGTTACTAATGGAGTTTCTGAAGGGCTAGACATGGTCATATCATCAATTATTGAAGAAGGAGATGAAGTATTACTGCCTGGCCCATACTATCCACCATATGCCTCGTATGTAAGACTGCATGGAGGAATTCCTGTAGAGTTTGCAGTTGATCTGAATAATTCAACTCCTGAGATTGAGGATATCAAATCCAAAATAACTCCAAAGACTGTCGCTATTTGCTTGATTAGTCCCAACAATCCAACAGGTGTTGTCTTTAATGAAAAATCTTTAAGGCAACTAGTTGACATTGCAAATCAGAATAATCTGTACATTATCTGCGATGAGATTTATGATCAAATTATTTTTGATGAGAAATTTGTGGGAATTGGCAAAGTTGCAGGCGATTCCCCTGTAATTGTTCTAAATGGATTCTCTAAAGTTCATCTTATGTCTGGTTGGAGAGTTGGCTATATTGCATTTAATCAATCACCACAACTAGATGATTTACGTGAGAATCTCCCAAAACTGGCTAGAGTAAGAATTGCAACTAGTCTTCCTGTTCAGTATGCTGCATTAGAATCACTATGTGGCCCACAAGATTACATTCATGACTTTGTCTCAGAAGTAAAAGAGAGAAGAGATCTAGTTGTTAAGCGCCTCAACGAGATGCCGGGTCTGTCTTGTCCTAATCCAAAGGGAGCATTTTATGCATTCCCAAAGATTGAAGACAAAAAATTTGGAACCGACAAGGAGTTTGTCACCAATTTACTAGAAAAAAAAGGCGTTCTGACCGTTCATGGTTCAGGATTTGGAGAAAAGTATGGCAGTGGACACTTTAGACTGGTGTTTCTTCCAAGTTTGCAAGTATTGGATTCTGCAATGAATAAAATTGAAGACTTTGTTAGTAGTTCCAAATAGAATACTTTATTGGATCAATCTCAATTATACAATCGGTATCATCTAGCAACTCTATTGCAGATCTATTCTCAAGTGAATCAAAGTATCTTGAAAGAATTTTCTTTGCAATTCTCTTTACTTTGGAGTTTTCTAAAATTAATTTTGCATCACCTTGCCCCATAACACCATAGATGTCAGGTGCGCTTACTCCTACATCGATGCAAAATGACACTCGCTTTGATTTTTTTGCATTTTTTGCCTTTGTTGTTTTGGAATTTGTTCCAATGTAGAACTTTTTTGCACTATACAAATACCAGACAGGCACAATATGTGGTGTCTTGTCTTTGCCAATTGTTGCAAGACGCAATACTTTTTGTGATTTTAAAAACTCATCCCTTTTGTTCATGCTTTCTAAACCCCAGTGCTATCATAAATAATCCAAATCCAATCATTGCCACTGAAACTTTCTCATTTGTAACCTCTGCATTAAACAAAAAATCTTTAAAAAAATCAACCCCCCAAATTAATAACTGCTGAACTATTACTATTCCTCCCATGACACAAAACAAAACACCGATTGCTGTAAACCAGTTTTTGCCCCGTCTGTAGTATTCATGACTCATAATTATTAAAAATGCAGACTAGATAATTTTGATTCCAGGATTTTTAATCTTGTTTCTTATCATTGCATTAAGTAACAACGGCGTCGACATTTCTGCAAGATAAGATAACTCTAGTGGACCCAAGTAAATTGATCTTAATCCTTTGATTTCATTAATCAAAGTATTGACTTTTGCAACAGAGTCTTTATCATCTCCGCAAACAAAAATGTCGTAATCTAATTCTAAAGTTGGATTTACCAACTTTTTCTCAGAAATTACATGAAATGCTGAAACTATTTTTGATTTGTCTTTCATGTGGTTTGATACAAGTTTGTATGAGAATGGTTTGTTGTCTTTGATTGAGACGCACTCAAATCCAACATCTGTCTTTGTCATTGGAACAATTGGTGATACGACAACACAACTATCACTAACCGCTGGTAATATTCCAGAACAAACAGAATCAATATTCTCATATGGAATTGATAAAATCAAAACATCACTTTCTTTTGCAACAGAAACATTATCCTTTCCAGAAATACTCCCCTTTATTTCTCCAAATGCTTCTTTTGCAAGGTTTGTATATTCAACTGCTGATTCAGCTGCCCTTGCAGCATCTCTAGAGCCAACAATTACATCATGATTCTGAGACCATCTAAGTGCAAACCCTTTACCCATTCCGCCTGTTCCGCCAATTATTCCGATTTTCATGATTTCTATCTGATAATCTTATTATTATCTCTATTTGAATTTCGATCAAGTTGGGACAAATTATTTTCCTAAGGCATGGCCAGGCGAAAAACAACACTGAAAGAATTTTAGCTGGCAGAACAGAAGGAATATCATTAACTGAAACTGGTATACAGCAAGCAGAGCATACTGCTGAACTAATTAAACACATGAATATTTCTGCAATTTACACTAGCCCTATTGAGAGAGCAAAGCACACTGCTGAAATTGTTGGAAAACACAACTCACTTGATGTAGCTGTTGATGAAAGACTAATCGAACTTGATATGGGAAAATTTACAGGAATGCCATATGATGAAATCTTTACAAGTCATGGCAATGTCTTTATGAAATTCTATAATGGAGAACTTGAAATTGCACATAATGGTGTTGAGACCTTCTCTGAAGTCAAAAAACGCGTTTTAGGGATTGTTGATCATGTCATAGAAAAGCATCCAGATGATAATGTGTTGCTTGTCACTCACATGGATCCAATCAAGGCAATGATTTCAAATATAGTTGATCTCTCACCAACAAATCTCTATGAATTAATCATTGCAAATGCATCACTCAACATCTTTAGAGAAAAACAACGCAAGTTCTCACTTTCAGGTCTTAATGTAATGCATCCGTCACGTTTCGATCAAGGTTGGTAACTAATAATCTTGAAAACCCTTAAATAGAAATTATAGTCCACGTCAATCAATCGCTAATGAAGAGTATTGTAGGGTTATTCTTAGTATTGGCCGTTTTAGTATTCATTCCAGCTATAGATTCAGTATTTGCAGCAGGAGATGAACCAGGCGAATACCTTGATCGTAGAGTTGTCATCTGGAATCTATTCTTTAGAATGATGACAGTGGCATTTGTTGTAGGTGCAGTAGTATCTGGAACAATAATATGGCAAGTCTGGAGATTTCGTGAATCCCATCCAAAAGCAAAACCAACACCATATGAGGGTACGGACTGGTAGAAATGGCAGGACACTCTACTTGGCCCGAATGGATTTACGTTGGCGTTGTAATCGCATTAATGACTTGGGTTGGAGCAGAAGCTTGGAACGCTGAAAGACTAGTAGAGCACGTTCCTGAAGATGCTGAAGTAATCAAAGTAACTGGTCAACAATGGTTCTGGACTTTTGAACATGAAGATGGGACAAAAGAGATTGGTGAGCTTCATGTTGAAGTTGGCAAGGCATACAAGTTTGAAGTAATGTCAAAAGATGTCAATCACTCTTTTAACATTCATGATTATGTTGTTTTAATGGATGCAATTCCTGGCAGAGTAAATACTGTGTGGTTTGCACCAGACGCACCAGGTGTTCATGACATTCAATGCAGAGAATACTGTGGATTAATTCACTATAACATGCGCGGAACACTTTATGTGGAGGATCACAGTTGATAACGCTTTTATCTCAACTCTCAATTGCTTTTAACGGAGTGATTAACTGATGGTTCTAGAATTACAAAAGCCACGTCCAATCTGGCAAATTATGTTTTCAACACATCACACTGATGTTGGTTTACTCTATCTAATTTCGTCACTTGCATTCTTGTTTTTGGGTGGAACCCTTGCTCTTGCAATCAGAGCAGAACTGTTCTTGCCAGGTGCACAAATCATTGCAGATGCAATGACCTTTAACAGAATATTTACAGTACACGGTACAACGCTAATCTTTTTGTTTATCATTCCATTTGCATCTGCGGTTGGAAACTACTATGTTCCAATCATGGTCAGATACAAAGACATGGCATATCCAAAACTTAACGCTATTGCTTTTTGGATGATCCCACCTTCTGGCGCCCTTATCTGGCTGGGTTTTGCAGACTTTACATGGTATGCAACACCACCATACTCTATTATCAGTGCACCAGGTCCAGCAGCTGACATGTGGATTTTTGGACTAAAGATTTTAGGAATTTCATCGGTGCTTGGCGCAATTAACTTTGTAGTTACTATTCTCAAATGTAAGCATCCAGACATGTCAATAGGACAGGTTCCATTATTGGCATGGTCATTTTTGTCCTCGTCATTAATTATCATTGTAGCTATCCCAACATTTGCAGCAGCACTACTCATGTTGCTAACTGACAGACTGGGAGTTAGCGGATTCTTTAATCCTGCAATGGGCGGAGATCCAATTGCATATGCCCACCTCTTTTGGTTTACATTCCATCCTGAAGTGTACGTTTTGGTGATTCCAGCAATTGGTATGATGTATGAAATTATTCCAAGATTCTCAAGAAAACCAATCTTCAGTTACAGTTCTGGTGTCTTTGCATTTGTATTATTGTCTATTGTAGGATTTTCATCTTGGGCACACCACATGTATGCAACAGGAATGTCATTTACCGAAAAAACAGTCTTTATGGTGGGAACTCTTGCAGCAGTTCCAGCATCTGCAATGCACGTCTTTAACTTTATTGCAACAATGTGGAATGGTCGAATCAAATTCTTAACACCAATGATGTGGTCTGTTGGAGGAATTGCATTATTCTTTGGTGCAGGTGC
>JABDKK010000225.1 GCA_013002265.1 Candidatus Nitrosopumilus sp.
ATGCTGCACCATCAGTTCTTCCATCACCCCAGATGAAGTGTTTGTTTTCACCATCTGAATGACTTGTTTGGCCTTTTGGCTTTACGTCATTGTGACAAAAGTCTTCAGGTATTTGTAATTCTGCCATGGTACTATTATTCTAGAATAATATTTAAAGCTAGACAAAATTAGTTGGGACTAAATTAAAAATAATATAAAAATCAAAAATTACTAGGTTTTAGATTGCAGATACTACAAAGTTTTTGCTGCACTTTCGTGTTTTTCAACATTTGATTGATCCACTTTGATAGCTGCTGGCGGACATACTGAAACACATGCCATACACCAAATACAATCATGCTCTCTGATTGGATCTGCTTTATCTGTAAGATCTTTGCGTTCATCTTTTACATCACTGCCAGTACCTGCAAAGGTTTGACCAACAACATCTTTTGCTGGAATATCTTTTTCGGTTCTGTACCATTGGAAAACTTGTACAGGACAAGCTTCAATGCAAGCACCATCTGCAACACAAGAATCCCAGTCAACTGCAACCATTGTTCCGCTTACACCAAGAGGAACTTGTTCTTCGCCTCTTGCTGCATAAGCTGCAACAACATCTGCATCTGCTAACGTTTCAACTTGTGAACCATCAGCGTTCGTGGTTTTACCTGGACCCCACATGATATGGAAATTTCCATCATCGAGGCTAATTTTTCCTAGTGGCTTTAGGCCTTCAGGAAAATTTTCTGCTATTGGCATAGTACAATTTTCTAAGAGTTATTATTTAAAGCTAGATAGCCGTGTAACGAACATTCTAGTAAATATTCGATCAATTAGGAAGGGACAATTTCCTTACGTTCATAACGATCAACAATCAATTCTCCCGATATGGATATTATCAAATATGATGTGTACAAAGGACCAAATCTTGGAGTGTACATTACAGTAAATGATAGTATTGGATTAGTTCCAATGGGGTTTGCTCAAACCAAAGCTGACAGACTAGCAAAAATTCTAGATATAGAAATTCATCATACTGCAATTGCAAATACAAGATTAATTGGAGCATTATCTGTAATGAACAACAAAGGAATATTGTTACCAAATACTGCTTATCAAAATGAATACGAGTATCTCAAATCTGAAACGGATTTAGAAGTTGGAGTT
Organism: Candidatus Nitrosopumilus sp.; assembly: GCA_013002265.1. GTDB lineage: Archaea > Thermoproteota > Nitrososphaeria > Nitrososphaerales > Nitrosopumilaceae > Nitrosopumilus. The sequence goes on from JABDKK010000225.1 coordinate 1,150, forward strand.
TTGGATACTAAATTCAATGCACTTGGAAATGTAATCTGTGTAAATGATAAAGGAGCAGTTGTATCTCCATGGCTATCAAAACAAGACTGTCAGGTAATCTCCGATGTTATGGGAGTTGAAGTAATTCAGAAAAAGATCTCAGGATTTAATCAGACAGGTGTTGTTCTTGTGGCAAATAATTCTGGTGCGGCAATTCATCCAGAGGCAGACCAGGAAGATATGAAAACCATAGCAAATCTTCTAGGCGTGAAAATTGAGCAGAGCTCCATCAACAATGGGATTCCCTATGTCTCTTCAGGCATATTGGTGAATAATCACTGTATGGTTGTAGGTTCTTTGACTACGGGTCCTGAAATAATGATGCTAACTAGGGCTTTTCTAAATTAAGAACAGATTTTGGATCTTCAGTTAGTTTTTCTAATGAAATAGTTCCTTCAGTTCCATTTATCATATCTTTGAGAGTCACATTGCCATTTTCTAGCTCTTGTGGACCAACTATAATTGCAAAGTTTGCATTTTTTGCTATATCCATTTGTTTTTTCATGTTACGTCCTGCTAAATCAATATCAGTAGGAATGTTGTTTAGTCTTAATAATGATGTAATGGAATGAGCGACTTTTTGCATTTCATCATTAATGTATAATACTGCAATTCTTTTTTGTGAATTTTCTGGAATTATTTTTTGTTCCTGCATTGTTAAAATTATTCGCTCAACTCCACCTGCAACTCCTGTTGCACCAATATCTTCTCTATTGAATGCTTTTGTTAAAGTATCGTATCGTCCTCCACCAGCTAATGCACCTAAGGTTGAATTTTTGTCAAAAACTTCAAAAACAATTCCGGAATAGTAATCCAAACCGCGTACAATACCAAAATTAATTCTTACATTTGAAACACCTCGGTTCTCTAGTGAATCAATTAGTTCTTTTAGTTCATTCCATGATTCTAATTGCGTAGTATCAAATGATTTTTCCACTTCATCAATAGAACCTTTAATTTGTGAGAATTCTAGAATTTTTTCTAGCTTTTCAGTTTCGTATCCCTTTTCTTGAAATTCAGATAGGATTTTTTCTTTTGGTTTTTTTGCAATTTTATCAACTGCTCGTAGAATATCTGCAACTAGATCTGAATCTTTTGAATCAAATATTTTATTTATATAAGACTCTACAAGATTTCTGTGATTAATGTCAATGGTAATATCTTTGAGTAGTAATGAATCAAATAATCTAGAAGTG
>JABDKK010000038.1 GCA_013002265.1 Candidatus Nitrosopumilus sp.
GGCCGTGGTGTTGCAGCAAGATGTCATGGAATGGGTTGCAAAGTTATAGTAACTGAAGTTGATCCTATCAAAGCATTAGAAGCCCACATGGATGGGTTTGAAGTCATGCCAATGTCCCAAGCTACAAAAATTGGCGATATGTTCATCACCTGTACTGGAATGACTAGTGTGATTAGAAAGGAACACATCTTACAAATGAAAGATGGTGCAATAATGGGAAACGTTGGTCACTTTGATGTGGAAATTGACAGTGAATTCCTACTGAAAAAATCAAAATCCGTTAAAGAAGTAAGACCAAATCTTGATGAATGTAAATTAAAGAATGGTAAACGAGTTTATTTGATAGGACAAGGTCGACTTGCAAATTTAGTTGCAGCAGAAGGTCATCCTCCAGAAGTAATGGCACAATCCTTTTCAAACCAAATTCTATCTATCCTCTATATTCTCAAAAACCATAAAAAAATGGAAAACAAAATCATCAACGTCCCTGAAGAAATTGATAAACAAGTTGCAGTAGACGCACTAAAAGCAATGGATGTTAAAATTGACAAACTCACCCCTGAGCAAGTCAAATATGCTAATAGCTGGTAAAACTTCTTAACCTCATTGCTGCTCCTCACAAGTACCCAATGAACAAAAAAGCTATCATTACAAGTGCATTGCCATACGCTAATGGGGAAATCCATTTAGGTCATGTCGCATCAACATACCTTCCAGCAGATGTTACTACTAGATTCTTAAAACAAAACGGTGTTGAGGCTTACTATTTTTGCGCATCAGATGATTTTGGAACTCCTATACTAATTCAATCAGAAAAGGAGAGAAAGACTCCTGCTGAATACGTCGAACACTGGAATAAACGTGACTATGAAGATTTTTCTTCATTTGATATTGACTTTGACTATTTTTACAAGACTAGTTCTCCTGAAAATATTGAATTTGTTCAGGATGTTTTTAAAAAACTAAATGCTGCTGGTCATATCTATGAGAAAGAAATAATCCAATTCTATTGTAATAACGACAAAAAATTCCTACCTGATAGATATGTCAAAGGGCAATGTCCATATTGTGATGCTGAAGACCAATATTCTGATCTTTGTGAGAGATGTGGTCGTGTACCTGAGGAAATTAAAAATCCCGTTTGCTCAATTTGTGGTCAAACTCCAACAAAAGAAAAGACTACTCATTATTTTTTCAAATTAAAAAATTTTGGAGACTCTCTTACTAAATGGCTAGATGAAAATGAACATCTGCAAAAAGATGTTAAAAAATATGTTCAAAATTGGATAAAATCCGGTTTGATAGACTGGGATATTACGCGAGATATTTCTTGGGGTGTTAAGATTCCTCTAGATGATGCTCATGACAAAGTATTCTATGGATGGTTTGATAATCACCTGGCTTACATTTCGACTGCACTAAAATTTTTTAGTGATAAAGGAATTGACGGAAAAGAATTTTGGAATTCATCAGACATCTATCACTTTATAGGAAAAGATATCGTGTATCATCATTATCTTTTCTTGCCTGCAATGAGGTTGGGAATTAACAGTGAATACAAATTGCCTGATTACATTCCAACCAGAGGCCACTTGACACTTCAATCAAAAAAGATTTCTAAAAGCAGAAATTGGTATATTGGCCTAAAAGAATTTTTAGAATACTATCCAGCAGATTATCTCCGATTCTATTTGGTATCGATTAATCCATACTCTCAAGATGATTTGAATTTTGACTGGGATGATTTTACAACTAGAATTAATTCTGAATTGATTGGCAATCTTGGAAACTTTGTTAATCGTGCACTTGGTTTTACTAAGAAAGTATTTGATGGAAAGGTCCCTCAAAGCGAATCCTTTGATGAAAAAGATTCGGAGATTGAGATAAAAATTAAAAATCTTGCATCAGATATAGGCTCGCTGATGAACGAAAATAATCTTGATAGAGCATTGAAAAAAATTTTGGAATTCTCATCTTATCTGAATCAATATTTTCAGCATAAGGAACCCTGGAAAAACGGCCCGGGCACTACTAACTGTGTATATCTATCAGTTAATGCAGTAAGATCAATTGCAATAGCAATATTTCCATTCATGCCAAAGTCGGCCCAAAAAATTTGGCAACAACTGGGATTGGATGGAAATGTGAGTGACTCTCTGTGGAATGAAATGTCTGAATTAAGAATTTCAACAGGACATACTTTGGGCGATCCTTCTCCTTTGTTTGACCGAGTTGAAACATCTGATATTGAAAAATACAAAAAACATCTTGGATACTCTGGTTAATCATGAAAATAATACCCAGAATTTCTACCAGAGGATACTATGATCTTGGAACTGGCAAGACACTAAAATCTAACACATACTATCTTTACCCAAAAAAAGATTTCAGAAAATTGCTAAACTCTAAGGAGATAACAATTATGATTCATGGTCTACGAAATGACAATTGCGGAGCAATAGCCAAAGTCGTTTTGGCAAGAAACAGATTAAAAAAATTAGGATACTCTTATCCTGTGATAGGGTTTAGTTATGATTCAAACACTAAAGGGGCACATTTGAAAAAATACGTAAAACGCTCACTTGCAGTTGGACTAAAAATTGCAAAGAAAAATGGTTACAATCTAGGTACATTCATTGAGGATTTTAAGCAATCTAGTCCTAAAACAAAGATTCGATTAATGGGCCACTCTTTAGGTTCCCAAGTAATTTTAAGCACCGTAGAATACCTCTCAAAAAAGAAACAAAACAAATCCATTATTGACAGTGTTTATTTTTTTGGTGCATCCATTACAGAAGACGTGCCCTCTTCAAAAAAATATGGAAAACTCTTACAGAAAATTATTGATAAAAAATTAGTTAATCATTATGCTCCAACTGATGAAGTTCTCAAGTGGGCCGATGGGGAAAAATACGTATTAGGGCCCTTGGGTCTAAATGGCGCCACAGGAAAACCAATCAAAAAATATCGCCAAAAATTAGTCAGGCCCAAAAACCATCGATTTGCAAGTTATGTACAAGCGTTATCTTCATTTCCGTGATGATTTATTCATAACAAGCTAGTATAATTTGTACATCATTCTTATATCTGAAATTTTTTAATCACAATTATCATGTCCTCTGGAACTTCATTATCCAACCACAAGTCAATTTTGTACCATTTGGGCGTGATTGATGATTCTTCAGATTATGCCTCCGATCTATCTGATTATCCTTGCTAGTTACTAGTATGGTTTTTAGAACCTAATTCATGACTTTCATTGTTGGTCAAGTCTGTTAACCTAAACGAGTTAATTGTAGATTATTGAATTGTAACTTTTCTAACATGAAAAGTCATCTGCCATGCTGAAAGTTATTTTCAACCATGAATAGGTGGTTTTATAACATGTGGTATGATAACATTTTTCCAACATGGAAGAGCTGGCAGTAAAAAGAGATTTCACAAACATCTACACACAAAAACTCCCAAACGCATATCTCAAAGAAATGAAAAGGTTGGACTATCGCATTCCAAATGAAACAAAACCGTTATACTTGTCAATTGCAAAACAACTTTACAAAAAACTTTCAAAAAAAATCAACATCATAGATATTGGAAGCTCTTACGGAATCAATTCCGCACTTATGAAGTATGATTTGAAAATGTCTGACTTGGATAATTTCTTTTTAGAACAAGAACCTTCAATTAAACAATCAAGACAGTTCTTTGAAGATCTTTCAGGCGATGATACACTTGATTTTTATCAAATAGACATCTCTGAGCCTGCACTCAAATTCTCTGAAAATACAGGGCTTTGCAATAAAGGAATATGTGTTAATCTGGAATCTGGGAGCCTTTCAATCAAAGAAATTCCTCGATCTGATATGATAATTGCAACAGGCTGCATTGGCTATATTGGATATCGTGCATTCTCTAATCTTTTTGAGTTAATTAAAAAACAGCAATCTGAACCTGATTCAGAAACATTAAAGCAGCCAGTATTTGCATTCTCTGTTTTGCGGATCTTTGATATGGACAAAATTGAGAGAACCTTTGATCATTATGGTTATTCTCTTGTGAAAAATGACCTAAAGCCAATCAGACAAAGAAGATTCTCAGACTTGGAAGAAAAACAGAAGACAATCTCTCTCTTACATGATAAGGGTATTGATACTAAATGGCTTGAAGATGACGGTTATTTCTATGCAGATTTTTACATTGCAAGTCCCAAAAGACTTGAAACCGACCTAATCTTGATGCCTGAAAAACTGAAGAGACATGCAGGACATTAGTACAAAATACTTGATTTTATTATGAGTTTACAGGAAACAAAATGTCCCAGATGCGGAAAAAATACCGTTGTCACAGATGTAGAGTCACAAGAAGTGTTTTGCTCCAGATGTGGATTGGTGCTGGATGAAAAAGTAAATGACAGCAGACCTGAGAGGACCTTTACAAATTCTCCTACAAGCAAGTCTCATACTGGCGATAAAACCACACTTGCACGACATGATCGAGGTTTAAGTACTATGATCAATCCATTTGATAAGGACTCTTCTGGGAATCCATTATCTGCTCCGATGAAGTC
>JABDKK010000168.1 GCA_013002265.1 Candidatus Nitrosopumilus sp.
GTGCAGTAGATGGATGGCCTGTATGGATTCCACTCATTGTTGGTTTAGCTCCCGGTTTGATATACTGGTTAGCAATTACAGCAAAGAGAAAATAGAACTAATCTATTTTTAATCTCTTTTTATTATCTCTACTCTTTAGTGTGAACTAGGTTAAACGTTGTTACCTTTCTTGTTCACTATATGATATGCTATACGAAATTAATACCTAATTTGGAATAAATTAAGATGCAGAAAATTATTTTTAGCATATTTTTAATTTTAATTTTGGTTCCATTTTCTCAGGGCTTTTCCCAAGAATATTATGATAATGCCCCAACTCTAACAGTATCTCTAAACAACGATACTCCTTTTGTCTATCAAGACTCTGAGGGATATACTGTAGTTGTTGGAATGATTGAGAACAATGATTCTCTATCGGCAGTAACTAATGTCCGAATTCAAGTAAATTTCTACAATGATTTGGATCCTTCTCCAATTGATTCTACAATTGGAGAAACCACACTTGAAGCGATTCCACCAAATGGAAAATCTACATACTCCATTCGTTCTTCTAGTCCTAATTCTGAGATAACTCAGGCATCTGTAACTCTCTTAGGTTTTGATTCTTCTGAAGGAAAACAAAAGGGTCTTTCTGTTTATTCTTCAGATGTCTTTTTTGACTCTTCATTTAGGCTATCTGGAGTTTTGCAAAATGGAGGAGCGCCTAATTCTAATACAAATGTCTATGTGGCATTTTATGATGGATTTGAGCCATCAAGATTCTTACACGTATCAACGATTGAACTTGGAGATGTAATGCCAGATTCTGAGATTTTGTTTGATTTTGATGAACAAATAGATTCAAGAGCAGTAGGATTTCTGTTATTTGCAGAATCCGATGTTTTTTATTCTGATTTTATTGATGTAAAAATTACACCACCACAATCACTTACAAAATTAGTTAAAATCTCCGATGTGGCAGTCAAAGATACATCAGGAAACAAACTTTCAGAACTTAAAGTTGGAACAACTGTAAACATTGAAAGTCAGACATGGGTACAATTCTCATTAAAACAAAACAGTAACGAAACTCCTTACACTTACTATGTGCAAATTAAAGAATCAGGAGAATCTCCATATGTTGAATTTATTGGAAAATATGATGGCCGATTCATTGGAACAGGACTTCAAACACAAACAATTGATTGGATCCCAGAAAGACATGGGTTGTTTTTCATTGAGACTTTTGTCTGGGATAGAAATAATGTTCCCATTGCAGAGCAAGGACCTTTTGTTTTAGTAATTGTAAAATAGTAAGTTTATTTTCAAAGAGTTCTATAGTTTCTCATGCAGGAATTTTCTCTGGTTGCTACAGGTGGTACATTTGATATCATTCATCGTGGCCACATCACCTTACTTTCAAATTCATTTAGGATTTCTAAAAAAGTAATAATTGGTTTGACCAGTGATGAATTTGCTGAAAAAAAAGGAAAAATTCCAATTAATAATTATCAAACAAGATTTGAAAATTTAAAAAAAATGATTAATTCAGAATTTCCAAACTCCACATTTGAAATTAGTAAATTAGAAAATGATTTTGGACCCGCAGTTCTCGAAAAAGGAATAGAAGCTTTAGTTGTTAGTGATGAAACAAGTAATCAGGGAGACATACTCAACAAATTGCGAAAAGAAAAAAATCTGTCTCCTGTAAAAATTATCACCGTTCCCATGTTTTTAGCAAAAGATGGTTCACGTATATCCACCACTAGGATCAAAAATTCAGAAATTGATGCTGAGGGAAACCTGTTATCTATTGACAAATAGATTGCAGAACTTTGAGTAAATGGAATAAAACAAAATTTCTTGATTGAGGCTAGTGGCAATCATTAATCATATGATGAAAATAATTGACAATGATGTTTCTAATCTGAAACAGGGACTTGATCCTCAAAATCTATCATATTGGTACAAAAAAATAATTAAAGAAACAATTGAGATGGCACCTCCTTGGCTTCAAGATAAAATTAAGGTACATCAAGATCCTATACTTACAATGAAATTTAATTTAGATATTTCAAAACGTGCAGTTAGATACTTTATGATTGCAGTTGATAATAATTTAGATGAAATGCCATATTCAACAAAACTCTATTTTCTCAAAGTTCAAGAAGTGATGGCTGCTGAAATGGATAAATCTCTAGTTTAATCATTATAGTTTTTCTAGGCATAAATTTTATCTCAAAGTATCTATAACCAACAAATCTTATTTTCTTTACTAATGGAACTTTACAAATCAAAATATTCTGATAGGAAAAAATCTGGAAGAACATCTAGAGATAATAGCACTTCTAGATCATTTAGAAATTCCAGAAGTGATAGAGATTCAAGATATTCCAGAAGTGATAGAGATTCAAGATATTCCAGAAGTGATAGAGATTCAAGATATACCAGAAGTGATAGAGATTCAA
>JABDKK010000056.1 GCA_013002265.1 Candidatus Nitrosopumilus sp.
TATAGATCCTAAGACGTATGAATATTCAAAATTATATGATAAAAAATTTAGTCATGGATATAGAAAAGCTAAGAAGTAATAGAATTAACTTTATTTTTAATTCCTATTTTATTTAATTTTCTTTGAAATGTTATTGTATTTCCTGTAGCAAAAATTTTTAAAGAATTTTTTTTGTTTTGATTATTCTTTATTTTTAAATGAATTTTTTTTGCAACCAAATTTGCAGGATCAATAAAGTGAATTTTTGGATATTGTTTTTTTAAAAAGGTTTTTAGAAATGGTAAATGAGTACTCGAAAGTGTAACAGTATCAATATTACTAGAAGATAATTTCTCATCAAGAATTTTTTTTATGATTTTTAAACAGTATTTTTTATTTGAAATAAATTTTCCAGATTCAACCAAGTCAACAAGTTCTGAGCCATTTATTTTAAAAAATTTAAAATTTTTTGAAACATTATTTGCTTTTATATATTGACTTAGACCTTTGCTGTAGATTGCACTTCTAGTTGCAAGGATTCCAATTTCTTTTGTTTTTGATTTCTTTTTTGCCTCGATTAGTGGTGGTTTGACATCAATAATCTTCCTAGTTGCCACATTTAGTAATAGACTAGGCGTATTTGATGCCATTACTATGATGTTGGGAGTGAAATTTTCTTCAATTAATTCAATAGAGTTTTGAATAATTTTAGATAGTTGAGCCTGTGATTTCTTTCCATATGGATAGCTTTTCTGATCTGCAAAATAGATTATTTCAGCCTTGGATGTTTTTTGAATTGCCTTAATTATTGAAAGTGAGCCTAATCCTGAATCAAAAACAACAATTCTAGACACAAATTATATCAAAAATTGATGCTAATGTTTGTTAGCTAAATTTACTCTAAAGTCGATCTAAATGCACACCGTCCATTAAGACTAAATTTCTAAACTAGCAACCATGCCAAACTTCGATAAGACTTGGGCTCGACAAGAGACCCAAAGCGTAACTGGCAAACTCCGAGAAGCAGTAAAGCCTCAAGGTGCATTAAAACCACGAATTCAGACTGCAGTAAACAAACTACAAGTCCAAATCTCAAAAATGGACTCTATGTTAGGTAAACTGCACGAAAGAGATGCGCAACTCTTTCAGAGAGTCGTGACTGCAATGCAGCAACATGATACTAGCACAAGTAGAGTTTTGTCCAACGAATTAGCTGAAATTCGTAAAGTTACAAAGATGCTCGGCAACGCAAGAATGTCATTAGAACAAGTCCAGCTAAGACTGACTACAATTCATGATCTTGGTGATGCTATGGTAGCAATTGGACCAGCAATGTCTACAATGAAGGGATTGAAGTCATCGCTAGGAAGATTTATGCCAGAAGCTGACTCAGAATTGAATAGTATGACTCAGACACTTAACGGACTGATGATGGATTCTCTTGCAGGAGACTCATTTAATATGGAGTCTGCCGCTTCAAGTGAAGAAACTGATAAGATTCTACAAGAAGCATCTGCAGTAGCTGAGCAACAGATAGGAGATAAATTCCCATCTGTACCATCTTCAACTGGACTTTCGTCACAATCCTCTACTTCCTCCTTTGAGTAGACAGGTTAGGACGAACAGTTCATTCTTTTTGTTTTAATTTACCAAAAATCTAATGTTGCTATAAAATTAGAAAATCTTAGTAAAGATTCTAAATGCACAAGGATGACCAGTGTATCCAACAAATGGTCCGCCCAAATTTTTTTTGAAGATTAGAATCTGTAAAGCAATATTAACTCCTCTCATATCAGCATCGTGTAATCCTTAAACTTAGATTTGATCCTCTAACGTTAGCATCAGAAAAATCAGCTTGTCTTAAATCTAAACTACTCAAGTTCCTAGTGCTTATCACACAAATGTAAATCAGCAAAACGACCAATAGCATCACATGTAATTTCTCAAATGTCTTCTTCTAATAATTCTAATCTCTCCCCAAAATTATTGACTTGAGCATGCTCTTCAGGGAGTTTGTGATAAATCGAAACAAAAACATATTCTTGGCACGTCTCAGATTCTTCTCATTATGCCAAAATACCATCTTCTTCAACATGGGGGATGAGCTGATATCAACTGACAAATCACTTCCTGAATTTCCTTTACCTATAATCTCAGTAATTATTGGAATAGTAGGAATTCTTATTATTTCACAACTAAAAATTAAAACTATGATTAAATTATAAAAAAATCATCAATTAAATTAAATCAATTCACAAATTACTCTTATAACAGATAATAACTGCTGATATGAAGGTTGCAATATTGGAGCAAATTAATAAAAATGCGCAAATTTCAATAATAATTCCTACATATAACGAATCACAAAATATTCTATCTGTATTAAAATCAGTGACTGAGTATATACCAAAAAAAATTTCTACCCAAACAATTGTAGTAGATGATAATTCACCAGATGGAACTGGAAAATTAGTTGAAGATTATCTAAAGAATTTGAAAAAAGTTGCAGGAAATACAATCAAAATAATTAATAGAACTGCAAAAACAGGATTAAGCTCAGCTATTCTTAGTGGAATTAAACAAGCAACTGGTGATATTATTGTCGTAATGGATAGTGATTTTTCTCATCCGCCACAAATAATTCCTAAAATGATTGAAGCAATAAAAAAATATCAGTGTGATGTAGTTGTTGCTTCAAGATACATTCATGGTGGTAATATCCAAGGGTGGCCAACTAAAAGAAAATTCATTAGTAAAATAGCAACTCTAATTGCAAAAAAAGGATTGGATGTTAAAGTAAATGATCCAATGTCTGGATTTTTTGCATTCAAAAAAAATGCAATCAAAGGAATTTCATTTGATGCAATTGGATACAAATTTTTGTTGGAAATTTTGGTAAAAAATAGAAAAATTAACGTAAAAGAAATTCCATATACTTTTCAAGAAAGAAAATTTGGTGCAAGCAAACTTGATTATAAAACAGTTACAGACTATCTACGATCCGTATGGAAGTTGTATAGATTTGGACAAACAAAAGAAACTAATGAAAAAAGATCTTCTGTAAAATTTATCTCAAAGGCAGCTCGATTCTATACTGTAGGCGCATCAGGTTTTGCAATAAATTATTTAGTTTCACTTTTTTTATCTGATGGATTTTTGGAACTCTGGTATTTGCATGCAAATGCTTTTGGAATAATCTTTTCTATTACAACAAACTTTCTGTTAAATAAAACATGGACATTTAATGATAGGGATTTTAATAAAACAAAAACATTAAAGCAATTTGGAAAATTTGTATTGTTCAGCTCAATTGGTGCGCTAATCCAATTGGGTGTTGTCTTTACACTAGTTGACAACTATTCATTATCATATCCATTATCATTAAGTTTAGCTGTACTTACAGCTGCTTTTGGAAACTTTATCCTAAATAAGAAATTAACATTCAAAGAAAAACTTTTAGAATAAATAAAATTTTTTTCAAAGAATTTTAAAAAATTTTATTCATCCCATTTTTTCTGTTTGATATTACCTAACAAATTTACATCAAGTCCGTATGCTGCAATTTTTTAAAAGTTATTTTTAAAATTGTCTCATCATCAATTTTAAAATAAAATCTGACAAAATCTCAATTCTTTTTCTTAATTCCAAATTGTTCTGTGTGTGCTCGATCTTAGCCAAAATGGATCTGTCATTTTGTGATAGATTCCTCATATCTTTTCATCATTTTTGAGTTCAACATGTTAATGAAAAGTAGTAAAACAATCACATCAATAGATCCACTAATTGGCCAATGGACAGTATAAAGTGATACTGATGATGAATTATTCCTCAAGTAGATGCAAGTGAAGATGTTACAGTGAAGATAAAATACAGATATCATTTTGAAATAATTACTGTTTATCCAAATAATCATAAGTTTAACTTAGGGGAAAGATATTGAACTAGAAATTACTGAGTCAAGATCTGATATGTTAATTCTACTCTGTTCCATGGAATCTCTTTTTCGAATTGTTACAGTTTGATCTTCAAGAGTCTGATGATCTATTGTAATTGCAAACGGAGAGCCAATTTCATCTAGTCTTCTATATCTTCTACCAATTGCTCCTGAATGGTCCAAAAACGCATCACATTTTCTTTTTACATTAAGAAAAATTTCATCTGCTTTTTCTTTTAATCCATCTTTTTTTACCAAAGATAAAATTCCTACATTGACAGGTGACAAATACGGTTTTAAAGACAAAACAATTCTATCATGTTCCCTATCGTCTCTTAAACTGTGCTCTAAAATCGTGTAAAGACTTCTATCAATTCCCATTGAGATTTCAAAGACGTGGGGTAGAACCTTCTCATCATTATCCATTACCTCAAATTTTTCATTACTTTTCTTTGCATGGTTTGATAAATCATAGTCAGATCTGTAATTGCAAGCAACTAATTCTAGCCATCCAATAGTGGTCTCCACCTCAAAGTCAAATGCGACTTCTGCATAGAATGCCTTTTCCTTATCGCCCAGTTTTCTGAATCTACTTTTAGTAATGTCAATACCTGTCTTTTCATAAAACTCTGTCAATATTCCAAGATAATATGCAACAAACTTATTTGGTATCACTCCAGACTTTACTGCCTCTTTGCATGTCATTGGAACAGGTTCCGAATCTGTTTGAACTCTAATGACGGTATCTTGAATCTCAGGAAATCTGTCCATCTCATCTAATTTTGCAGGATTGCAAAATACCTCAATTTCTGCCTGGTAAAACTCTCTTAATCTAAGTAAACTCTGTCGTGGGGCTATCTCATTTCTAAAACTCTTTCCAACTTGTGCAATTCCTAATGGTAGTTTTCCTCTCATGGTTTTAAACAGTCTTGGAAAATCAACAAAAATTGATTGGCATGTCTCAGGTCTAAGATATGCCTCTTCCTCCTCAGGACCAATACCTACTCTAAACATCATATTGAAATTCTTTGTATTCTCAAAATCCCCTTTACACTTTGGACACTTTATATTGTTTTGAGAAATGGCACTGTCAAATTCTTCAAGTTCGGCACTCTCTGGAATTTCTATTTTTGTAATTTCTGCAATTGTTCTATCTGCTCTAAATGTAGAATGACATTTTGTACATCTGATTATTGGATCAGCAAAATTTCCTAAATGCCCTGAAGCCTCAAAGACTGACTTTGACATAATTTGAGAGCCATCAATCTCCAGCATTCCATCTCTTCGAATTAATTCACGTCTCCACAATTCAAGAAATTTATTTTTCAGACCAACACCTGATGGACCATACTCCCAAAACCCTGCCTGAGCATCAGAATAAACCTCACAGCTAGGAAAGTAAAATCCACGCTCAAGTGCCAACTTCATTACTGATTCATAATTCATGTTTGATCCCATTAGTCATAGAATAAATTTCTACGCAAGCTCCTTTGCCTTTTTGATGTTACCAAAGTCATCCCTCTCATTATCGATCGGTGTCTCCAGAATAATTGGAATTTTTTTCTTGTTTGCAAATTTAATTATTGCTGAAATTCCTTTCTCACCAATTCCTCCCAATCCTAAATGGTAATGTCTATCAAGATTACAACCAATGTCTCCTTTTGCATCATTTAGATGAATAATTTTCAAATTTTTAATTCCAACATATTTATCAAACTCATTAAGTGCCTCCTTTACCTTTTTTTCTGTTCTTAAATCATATCCAGCAACAAATGCATGACAAGTATCAAAGCACACTCCAAACTTTTTTGCAGGCTTTAACTGATTAAATATTTTACCTAGTTGTTTAAAGTCAGAACCCACAGAATTTTTTTGACACGCAGTATTTTCTAACAAAATCATGACATCATTTTCTGTTTGCCCTGCTTTAGTTAGTCCCTTAACCAATCTCTTGATACCATCTTCTTCTCCTGTTCCTAAATGACTGCCAAGATGTGTAACAAGATATGGAATTCCAAGTATTGAGCACCTCTCTACTTCATCAACCAAAGTTTTAACAGACTTTTCAAACCCATCTTCTTTTGGAGTTGCAAGATTTGGAAGATATGGCATATGAGCACATGTTGCAAGTCTATCGATTTTACTTTCTCTTAGTTTTGATTTAAAATTGGCAATGTCTTCTTTTGAAAGATCTTTTGCATGCCAACCTCTTGGATTTCTAGTAAATATCTGGAATGCTGAACATTCTCTCTCTACGGCATTATCTACTGCCTTGTCAATTGATCCTGAAATTGATACATGACAGCCGATCTGCATATTTCTTCAGTTTTGCTAAACATAATTTAAACCACCGTCCAATATTTTAAAACCAGATTTTTAAGTAAATTAGGTAAATCACTATTATGCTAGCACTTGGACAAGATGAAATTGCAAAGTATCCATTTTTAGCAGATGCTGGTCAATATCTAAAAGATAAGGGATTCTCACTAGAACAATTTGGAACAGATCCTGATCTAAGACAACTAATTGATAAGGCCTTTGATAGGATTCAAGTTGCAGCTGATGGAAAAATCTACAGGTCTGACCTTGATGGGGATCATGTCTCAAAGGAGGCTGCTTTACCAAGAGAAGTTTTTTCATTTCTTTTGGCTATTGTTTTGTTAAAATTAAGCGGAATGCATACTCTAATCAAGAGATTTGCACTTGCAGAGGCTCGAAGGGCAGAAAAATATCTAGAAAAGGATCTTGCAAATATTTCAGATCAATCAAAAAAAGAATTAGCAATTAGAGTAATTGATGATCTATTTTCAGTTCAGGTAGAGAAGATAGATGACTATTTTGTAATTCCTATATCTGATTACCTAAAACACTCTATTAATTTTCATGAGAGGGAATGGAAACTGATTAACAGACATGTGGAAAACGGCCAAGTATTTCTAACCCCACATGAGACAGTTAGATTAATCAGAAAAGAACTTGGCTCATACATTAATTCAAAAATTATTAATGCAAAAACACCAACAATGATTCCTGGTTTTGAAAATTCAGTAAACAAATTAGTTTCTCTCTCAAAAAAATTTACAACCTTTACAGTTACAACTGGAGAATATCCACCATGCATAAAACATGCAATTGAAGTGCTTGAAAAAGGAGAAAACCTCCCTCATTCTGGGCGTTTCATGCTAGCAACTTTTCTACTTTCAAAGGGACAATCTGTAGAGGAGATTGCACCATTATTCAAAAATGCCCCTGACTATAATTACCGTGTTACACTATACCAACTTAATCATCTTGCTGGAACTTCAGGTAGTGGAACAAAGTATTCGTGCCCATCATGTGAAAAGTTAAAAACACAGAGTCTTTGCTTTGCAATTCCAGATTGTGATAGTATCATTAGTCCTCTACAATTTGGAAAGAAGAGAAAGTAATGCAAGAAAAAGACATTCACTTTCTTGAAGAATCATTCAAAAAATATTATTTTGATCATTTTGATTTGATACGTGTACCAGAGCGAACATCTGAAAGAGAATTTGGATATCAAAAATTTAATTCAGGTATGAATAGACACATTTCAATTAAAGATGATAAGGAATTACATCTATTGCTAATACAAAATGTTCCTTCAGATGTATATTGTTCAAACGCATACTATACATTTCCAAATTTACCAATGAATGAAAAAGATTGGAAAGAGGCTGATCTTATTTTTGATATTGATGCAAAAGATCTTAATTTAGCATGTAGAGAAAACCATACAATATCTATTTGCAATGATTGCAATCAAATCTCAAAGATTTCTAAGAAATGCACAAAATGTAGCTCTATAAAATTAGAAAACAAATCATTACTCTGCAAAAATTGTATTGATGCATCAAAAACCCAAGTATCAAAACTATCTGAAATTCTAGTAAATGATTTTGATATATCAAAAGAGAATATCCAAATTTATTTTTCAGGTAATGAAGGATTCCATGCTTATGTTTCTAATTCTCAGTTTCAACAAATAGGCTCCAGAGAAAGATCAGAACTAGTTGATTATCTTATGTTTAATGGAGCAATTCCTGAAACATTTGGAATGAAAAAATTTAAACCAAACCGTTCCTCTTTTCCAGACTTTAATGATAAAGGATGGAAAGGAAGATTTGCAAAACAAGTTTATGGGACAAAATCAAAACGTTCAAAAACTATTTCAGAGTTAGTTGCAAATGGTTATTCTTCTTTTCAAAAAACCTTAGTTCATGTCTCTGAAAAAATTGGTGTAAAAATAGATCCCAATGTTACTATGGATATTCATAGGATCTTCAGATTACCTGGTTCAATTAACAGCAAAAGTGGTCTGACAAAAATAATCTGCAAGGATCTATCAAAGTTTAATCCATTCACTGAGGCATCTTTTCTAGGTGATGATACTATAGAGGTAAAAGCAAATTGTCCTATTGAATTTTCTCTAAAAAATAAAAAATTTGGACCGTATGAAAATGAGCGAGTAACAGTTCCAATATTTGCCGCAGTCTATATGATTTGCAAAAAACTAGCAACTATTGCATGATTTTGCAGGTAAGACATTAATTTACCGTATCATAACGAAGTGTGATTTTGTATAGCGCCTCTACTGATAAGCAAGCTCCACCTCCTGATGCTGGAAAATACATTAGAT
>JABDKK010000061.1 GCA_013002265.1 Candidatus Nitrosopumilus sp.
AAAAGTAAACATACTCAAACAATTAATCATTTCAACGCATTATTTTTCATTGTGTCCTTTGAAATAATCAGGTGCAAAACGGCATTAATTTTTTTGAATGAATGAGTGTCTTTTCTAAGGCTGACAAATTACTGTTTCCTTAGATTTTTATAATTATATTTATTTATTTTAATTAATTCTACATATGATCCAAATTGTTTGTCTGTAACGGTGTCTAATTTGTCTTCTATTTCTTCTTCACCATCAAATTTTTTCAAAATTTCATAATGTGTATTTCTTTCAGCGGGAATTCTTCCAATTTCTTTCACCATTCTTCTGATTTCTTTTGGTTTTAACAATTGACCGTATTCAGAACCTGCGGATGTCGAAATGCTTTCGTTGATCAATGTTCCTCCAAAATCATTTGCTCCCCACATGAGTAATAGCTGTGACATTTTTTGTCCTTCTTTTACCCATGACATCTGCACGTTGTCAATGTAATTATTCAACATAATTCTTGCAATTGCATGTGTTAACAATACATCATTTCCACTTCCTCCCTTTCTAATTCCGTCATGTAACTGATGCTTGTACATTGGAGCTTCAGTATGAATAAAATTTAGAGGAACAAATTCAGTGAATCCTCCTGTTTCTTTTTGAATATCTCTCAATTTTTCAATGTGTTTTACTCTCTCTTCAAGAGTTTCTAAATGTCCAAACATCATTGTGGAAGTAGTGTTTATTCCCATTTTGTGAGCCGATTTGATTATTTTTTCCCAATCACTTACTGAAATTCTTCCAGGGGATATTTTGTCTCTTAGTTTTTGATCAAGAATTTCAGCAGATGTGCCTGGAAGTGTATTGACACCAGCTTCCTTCATTCTTTTTAGAAATTCTTCGATACCTACACCTGACCTTTTTGCACCGTATAGGATTTCTTCTGGTGAAAATCCGTGAATATGGATGTCTGGAATCTCTTTTTTTATTTCTCTACAAATATTCTGATACAGATCTCCCTTCATATCTGGAGGTAAACCTGCTTGAATACAAACCTCAGTTGCACCTAGTTGGTGTGCCTCTTTTGCTCTTCGAACAATTTCTTCAGTTGGCAGAAAATACCCTTCCTCCTCTCTAAAATCTCTGCTAAATGCACAAAAACCGCATTGTTTTATACAGACATTTGTAAAATTAATATTTCTATTTACAACATATGATACAATATCCCCTACCCTTCTTCTTCTAAGCTCGTCTGCCACAAAACCTACTAAGTGAAAATCAATACCTTGTGTTTTGTAAAGTTCCAATCCTTGTTCTGCGGATATTTCCTTTTCAGATAGAGCGTTGTTTAGAATTTCAGAAACAATTGGATCTGCTTTTTTAAAAAATGAGTCTAAATTTGTCATTTCCAATAATTCTCCTTTACCAATCCTTCCTTATCTTTAATCACTGCTATCTTATCTCTTAACTCTTTGCTAATAAAAGAAAAGAATTCTGGGTAGACAGGAAATCTACACTTTAACTCAAATCCTGATTTCTTTGAATTTTCCTCAACTTTGTTAATTTCTGGCCAAATAAATTCTGGATTTACAAAATCAGGCGTTAAAGACGATATCCCTCCCCAATCGTTTATTCCAACTGAAAGAAAACTGTGATAAGATTTTGGTGACAAATTTGGTGGAATCTGAATGTTCATTTGTGGCATAATTATTCTGGTTAGTGCAACCACAATTTTGAAATATTTTTCATCTGCTGATGGTGAATTTTTCATTACCGTATCTGGCTTTGGTTGAAAATTTTGTAATATTACTTCTTGAATATTTCCATATTTTTGATGTAATGCTTTAATTGCTAAAATTGAATCGATAATCTCTTCCATAGTTTCACCGATCCCAACTAGAATTCCTGTAGTCATTGGGATTCCTAATTTACCAGAATTCTCCAATACCTGTATTCGAGTTTTAGGTTTTTTACTTGCTGCCAAGTAGTGGGGCATTCCTTTTTTTGTTAATCTTTCACTGATATTCTCAAGCATAATGCCCATAGATACATTTGTTTTTTTGAGTTCCTTCATCTCTTCATAACTGAGATTTCCTGCATTTGTGTGCGGGAACAATCCTAATTCTAATGCTTGTTCAGATGCATGAACCAAATATTCGCTTGTTGAATTAAACCCGTTTTCTTTTAACCATTCACTTGCTTCTTGGTATTTTTGTTCAGGTCGCTCACCTGTTACAAAAAGGGCCTCAACACATCTGTATTTTTTTGCTAATTGCAAAAGCTCAGAAATTTGTTTTTTTGACATTAAAGATATTTTTGATTCTCCTGGCTCTGATTTGTAAGTACAATATGAGCACGTATCTTTGCAAAGATTTACAATATTGAAAAAAGCCTTTTTTGAGAAAGTTACTGTATTTTTTTTATATTTTTTTCTTAAATTTTGGGCTGTATAGAATAACTCATTTGGTTGGATGATTGATTTTTGATAAATATCAATTATGTCTTGGCGATCAATTGTCTTGTTTTCTAAAACATAGTTTAGACTCTCAGAGTTTAATACAAGATTATTCAATAGAAAGAATTCTTGTCTAGCTGTATTTATGCTTGTATTGAATTAATTTCCATTTGGTCTTTCTTGAAGTGTAATTGTCACATTTGTTGTTCGGTCATCTCTGAGAATTTCCAAAACCATTTCATCCCCTACTGATTTTGCTCTTTGGAGATGTATCAAAATATCGTCAATCTTTCTTACTTCTATTCCGTCAACTGATAAAATAATATCTCCTCCAACAGGATAGTTAATTCCTTCAACTTCTATTGTCTTCTCTGACCCAATCAATCCTGCTTTTTGAGCAGGACTGTCTTCTACAACTGTAATGACTAAAAACCCCACTGCCTCCTTTAATTCTAAGGCATCAGCTAAATCCGGATCTATATCTCTTCCTGCAATCCCAATCCATGGGTGTTTGTATTCTCCTTCTTGAATTAATGTTGGAACTATTTTTGCAACTGTCTGTGATGGAATTGCAAATCCTACTCCTGTAAATTCTCCTGTTGTTGATTGAATGGCTGTATTAATCCCTATAACGCCTCCTCTCATATCGATTAGCGGCCCTCCTGAGTTTCCTGGATTTATTGCAGCATCTGTTTGAATCACATCTGGAATTGAATATCCTGCACCTGATGGAAGAAGCCTTCCTAATTGACTAACAATTCCTGAAGTCATGGAGCCTGACAAACCAAATGGATTTCCAATTGCAGCTATTTGTTCGCCTACTTTCAGATTGGAAGAATCTCCCAAAGACAATGGATGTAATAATACCAAGTCTGAATTAACTTTGATAACTGCTATGTCTGTGAACTTATCAGCACCAATTATTTCTGCATTATATGAGCGACCATCAAGAAAAGTCACAACAACTTTCTTTGCATTATTAACTACGTGTGCATTTGTAATGATGTGTCCTTTTTTATCAAAAACAAAACCTGAACCAACTCCGCCAACACTTTCTATCTCTTCACTTCTTTGAACGTTTACTCTAACTACTCCCGGTTCTGATTTTTCAAAAATTTCAATTAAAGATAATTCCTTTGAGAAAGTTTCATTGTACTCTCCAATTGCATTTGGTATTTGACCTTGATCAACTATTGTTTCAGGCGGAACTGAATCTGGCACTGTTGCAAATACTACCAAAAAAATACCAATAACTACAGTTGCTCCGATACTCCCACCTACAAACAAACCTGATTTGTCCATGAGAATTTTATTTGCTGTTTTCTATCTAAAAGGCTTGCTATACACTAATTGAACTTTGTGTATGATCTTTCATAGAATAACTTCTGCCTCTCCAAGTAACAGAAGATGACCTCTTTGCCTGAAGCAACCCGCTCAAAAATCCTAAAACTACCACAAAACTACCTAGGGGTGCAAACAATGCATATCTAAATTTCAATTTTAATCCAATCCCTGTCTCTATCATTCCTCCAGTGTAAATTAAAACGGATGCAATAGCAGATGCCAAGCAAACAATTTTTGCTGAAACCATATCTTCTGATAATGGAATTGATATTGCAAATATTGGAAATGGGATAAATAACAAAAATGTAATCACAATAAAAATACCAATTGCAATTTTTCCATTTTTAAGATATAGTGGAATCATTAATCGTTTCAAGGCATTCCATAATGTCTCTTTATCTCTTGCCCACACTGCTTTGATTAGGTGCTCTCCCCTTACTAATTTCATCTTGTGGCCTAACTCCTTAACTTTTTGCCCTAATGCCCCATCTTCAATAATTTCATGTTTGACTCCTTCATGCATTCCAACTTGTTCATAAGTTGCTTTCTTTATAATGAAAAAGCTACCAAAAAAGTAACCTGTTTTTTTTGCTGGATTGTTTACATTTAATGCAGAAAATCTTGAATGAAGAAAAGTGGATATCATTGGAAGTGTGATATTTGTCCAAAAATCCAATGTGCGCATTTTTGGAATTGCAGATAATGCATCTAAATTAAATGATAATAAATGAGCAACTGCAAGTTGCATTACATTTTTTGCATGATGGGTATCAGCATCTGTAAATAACAATAGATCCCCTGTTGATTTTCTATAACCTTCCATACACGCCCAATTTTTCCC
>JABDKK010000079.1 GCA_013002265.1 Candidatus Nitrosopumilus sp.
CATTCACCATCCGTAGATGCACATAGTGCACCAGGACCATCAAATTGAATGATTGGAGTCACAGTGGGTTCAGTCTGTTTTTCACTATCATAAAAACCAGCATGTGATGTGATTGCTATTGCAGTACCTGCGTCAGTAAGAATTGCATAACCACCAAATGGTTGAGTTTCTACATTTCCTTCTAGTTGGAATCTAAGTTTAGAGATTTCACCTTTTTTTACCTTAATTTCAGTTTGTTTAATGGGGGTAATTGCATCTGCAATTGCAGGAAATGCAACAGCCATTGTCAAAACTGCAGCTAAGGTTAATCCTAATAGGATTTTTCGAGTCATTGGTACAAGTCCCGAACATGAGAAATAAAAGATTAACTGTGCGTCATATGAAAATCTTACAAATCAAAAATATGTCTAAAAATCAAGCTAAAAATTATTAAAATCCAATTTTACCTAATAGACGGTTTAGCAAACCTCGATTTTTTACAAAGTCACTAGATATCATCGTTAATTTATGCCCTGAATCAATCTTTGATATCTCATTTGAGGATTCTCGAATTTTTAGGGATTTTCGGAATTGCTCTTTTTTAATTGCCATCTCTAAATGGACTAAAGTCATTTCTTCTTTTAGCATCTTTCTTGATTTCTGCTCAGGAGTTCTCATTCTTGTCATTTTAGTGATAAATGTTCTAAATTAGTAATGTATCTTAAGCCAATGTCTGTATCAAAAAAAACAGGACTCAGATTAGTCATAAAATGGAGACAAAGGGTATGAGATTTATTGCAAAAATCCAAGATTTTCATCAAAATTCTTTCGTTTCAACTATATACCAAAAAATTTCAGAGAATTCATGGCAGGTATTGGTATAGTAATTGTGATCGGAGCTATTATTGCATCAATGGGAATTGCAATGTTCATGTATACACAATATCAGACAAATTACATTGAATCAAGTGTAGGGAATCCCGTAATGGTGGGACCAGTAGAATATGTAATTACATTTGAAGGAACACATGAAGGAGATAAAGACACAGTACCTGAAAACACGTTTGTAAAAATTGGAATTACTGCAAAAAACATTGGTGATGAAAAGACATTACTTTCAGGAGGTCAATTTTACTTAGTAGGTGACAAGGATCAAAAACACAAAGCAGTTTTTGGTGAATTTTCTTCAAAAGATTTGTGGAATGTGTGGTTAGAACCAAACAAACCAATTGAAAGAACAACACAGTTTGATATTCCGTATGATGAAGAAAAACAATATAAAATAATTATCCGTCCACAAAAAGAACAAGCAACTGTTGATACTGCATCTATCTGCCTAACAAATTGCTGATCGATAAAACAAAAAAATCAAAAAGTGTGTCAAATTTTTCTATATAATGCGTAGTAATGTGTGACTTTTACCATATAACACATATGATTTTTGAAAAATGTTATGGCAGTATCTAAAGCCAAAAGAGCCGAAGCAGCTAAAAAAGCAGCAAGAACTCGAAAGAGGAATGCAGCTAAAGCAGCAGCAGAGGCATTAAAAGCAGCAGCAGCTCGTAAGAGAAAGGCAGCAGCAACTCGTAGGAAAAATGCAGGTAAAGCAGCACCTAAGAGAAAAGCAGCAAAAAGAAAAGCCGCTCCAAAACGAAAAACTGCAGCTAAACGAAAAGCAGCTCCAAAGAGAAAGGCAGCAAAACGCAGAGCCGCTCCAAAGAGAAAAACTGCAGCTAAAAAAGCAGCTCCAAAGAGAAAGGCAGCAAAAAGAAAAGCAGCACCAAAACGTAAAGCTGCTAAACGCAAAGCCGCTCCAAAGAGAAAGGCAGCAAAACGTCGACGTTAAGCTGTCCTGCACTCTTTTTTCTATTTCACCCTACTGAATGTATTATATTTCTAAATTCGAGTTTAGAAACATTATAAATTGCTACTCTGAGATTTTTAATTCAGGCAAAACAAATACTTTGTTAGGTTTTATTTTTAGAATTATTCTTTTTTCATCATCACGTTTGAAAGGATAATGATCACGGCCCATGTATTGTTTGGTTAGAATATCTGCATGTTTGTAATCATAGTCTGGAATTAATTCCTCAACTGTTCCACGAATTGTCGTCATGTCAAGAGGGTTGTCTTTGGATACAACCGATACTGCAACTCTTGGGTCACGTAAAATATTTTTGTGTTTGATTCTTCCTTCAGCAGTGTTTACCAAAATGTAACCATCTTCATAATTTGCCCACACTGGAGAGACTTGCGGTGATCCATCTTTCATTACAGTTGCAATGAAAACAAGATTCTTTTCTGAAAACAGGTTGATTGCTTTTTGATCAATCAATTTTTCTCAAATGTGTTTTCGGATTCAACTTTTGACTCTGTACTACCAAATGTCACTTTTTCGACAAGATTATTTGGAATTTTGAGCTGAAAACTAAAATTCAGTTTGATCGGTTTTGTGGAATTAGTCTCCATGGTTATCACTCAATTTACTTTGAACTAGATTTCTCCAGTACGTTAGTCATTGCTCGATTCATTATCTCCATTACAAGATATTGAGAGTATTCTTCAGATTTTTTGCCTTTAGATTTTGTTTTTGTAGTTAGACCTTTGAGAATTTTCTCAATCTTTGCAGATG
>JABDKK010000121.1 GCA_013002265.1 Candidatus Nitrosopumilus sp.
ACTGAAATCTTTCCATTATGTTGCTCTACAATATTTTTGCATATTCCCAATCCCAAACCAGTTCCTGTTGGCTTTGATGTGAATAGTGGTTCAAAGACATGAGACAAAATATCTTTTGGAATTCCAGGGCCAGAATCAATGACTGAAATCCTCACCAATGTGTTAGTTTCATCAATTTTAACTGAAATTTTTCCATTATTGCTCATTGCATACATTGCATTAACTAGTAAATTCACAAAAACAGATTGCAGTTTGATGGCATCACATTTTATCTTGACATCATTTTTTGGCAGTTCAATGGTTACAGCATTTGGGAAATTGAAACTAGAAACGGATTGTTCAAGAATCTTCAACAATGACGTTTCAGAGATTTTCAACTCCTTTGTTCTTGCAAATTCCAATACATCATCTATGATGTGAAATACTTCTTTAACAGATCCTTTCATTCGGTCATACATTGTTTGTGTGAATTCAGTTTTTTCAGTTGATTTTAGTTCTAGCATATCAATACTAGATTTGATTACACTAAGAGGGTTTTTCAAGTCATGAGCCAGTCTTGAAGCCATTTGACCAATGGTGTAGAGTTTTTCTAATTTTTGGATTTTCTTATTTTCTTTTTTTAATGTTTGAAAAATTACATAAATTGTTACAACATACACTATTGCATTAATTATTGGTAAAACTATCCCTAAAATCTCTTTTTGTTTTATTGTTTGATTTGCATCAATTGTAAGTTTTTCTGTTAGTGAATCAGTTACATCAAGCAACTCAAATTCTATTTTTTCAATTTCAAGCAGGTCCTCACTAGTCAGTGAACCGCTTAACCCTTGAAGATTATGAACCATTAGCTGCAATTCAAAAAATCGCTCTTCTATGATTAGTAATTCTGATTGATAATTTTCTGAAAGTGGTTTAATGGAATTTCCTAAAAAGACACCACCATTTTTTAGCAAAAAGATATTCTGAGAATAATCATCAAAAACTTGGTAAAGTTTTGCTTTGGATGAAATGCCATCATCAAATTTATCAATTTCATGGAGTGTCAAAGCTGCATACATTCTGTTTTTTCCTGCAAGGTTTACATGATTTACAGAATTTGCTTCTTGAACTTCAACGATGTACAATGTTCCGAAACTTGCAGAAATGAGGAGTATTTGAGACGATATTAGTAAAATGATAATGTGCTGGGATTTCACAAAAAAATTTTCATTTATGCCACATTTGACTTTTTATCACATCTATTATTGATACATTATTTTCTTAGTACCCTTCTTCATCTAGATCAGGCTCAGAATCTACTTTCTCAAAAGTCATATCCCTTCTTTGACAGGATTCACATTTTTCCATCAGTCCAAATTCATTCCTGTACTGACCTTTTCCATCACATCGGAAACAAACCAATCTGTTCTAATTTACTAGAATATGCATTAAGGTTTTCTCTTAAGATTCACTTTCAAATGAAATCAAACAATTACAAGGTTGACGGACCCGACCGGACTAGGCCTTCAAGTTGTCTCTAGAAAAGTCCCAATTATCCAAATGTAAATTCATAAATTCCAGGTTCTAGTTCCAATTCAACGCCCATTACATCTATTATTACAAAAGGGGCTTTACCATCTTCATATTCATTGAAAAAATATCCATCGTCAGTGACTTCTATACTCAAAGCGCCAAATCCTTCAGTATAAAGAATCTTAATTTCAAGATCACCTGTATCAATTATTTCACCTGGAAGTCCTTCCCCATTAGTTCCAAATTTTGTTGAAACCAAATATGGTTGATCATCAAGATTATCAGGAATCCCATCCCCATCCCAATCATCAGTGGCTAGAGGGAAAACAGATTTTGAGGAATCATCATTTGTTGAAGAATCAGATTCTTCAACAGAAACAGGACCGGGGTTCACATCAACAGGAGTTGTTTCATTATCAGGTGCAGATTCGTCATCAGATCCACCCATCATTGGTTCATTACTTAGAGGATCAGCGTCAGCCCTATCTCTGAATTTTCTAATCTGATCTTGACTCATAAACGTAGTTCCCAGTTGAACCTCTCCAACTTTTCCAAATCCACAATTTTCTTGATCAGGATCTATTATTCCGGTAATACCATCAACAGCAATCGCTTGAGATGTAGGTGTGTGATAGTGCCATGCATCATCACATTCTCCAGTCCATTTCCAAATTGTAAATTGTGAGATTGGAAAATGGATTCCATCTATAACTAAAGCAGTAACTTGAGTTAATTGTTGCATTCCACCAGACGTTTCAGGTAAGTCATCATCGTAAGATAAATCAGGAATTACAGATTGGATGATTAATCCATCCCTCATAATGGAATCATGGAAAGAAAGTTCAGAGAGTCTTTGATAACTTGTAGTATCTGATAATTCCCAAATACTGATTGTTCCATCAGAATTTGTTACAAGTTTTGAAATCACGGTAACAGTATCTGTGTGTACAGTTCCAAAATGAAATGGATTGATTGGCATTCGATCATCATGTTCATTAAAGTCAAATCCTTTAGGATAGTGTGTTACTCTAGAACCATCGAGAAAAAAAGTAGTAGATGTCTCATCTTCAAACGTTACAGTTTTTGAACCATCTGGGTTAATCATAGTAGTGGAGCCATCACCACCATCAATCTTATCCATGAATTTTGAATCAGAATCAAGTGAGGCATCTAGTTCTGCCATCTTTTGATCAAACTTTGCCTGTCTTTCAGCAATTTCACCTTGGATTTTTGCAGAATTAATTATCCCTTGACTCATCAAATGACCTATAGAATTTACAATCTCATCATCAGAGACCAATCCATCACTCCAAAATCCAAACACATCTTTTTGATATGCTGGAATGGTAAAGTCGCCACCGCGTTGCACTCCTGCAGTGTGTTCAATCCCAGCAGATTCTTTTACAAATTTTTCTAAAGGAAGAACATCTTGAATGATTAAAGATTCAAGTGCATTGATAATATCACCATCAGAAATCAGGCCTTCTTTCCACCACTTGGCATTACTCTTAAACCAAGGAGGAATAGATGTAGGTTCAGAATCAGTAGTTTCAGTAGATGTGTTTTGAGGAATATTATTTTTTTTGAAGATTTTTTCTCGTTCAATTAAATCAGGTTCTGTTTTTTCTAAATCAGATAAATCATCGTATAATTCTTCTAATTGTTCCTCAAGATCTTCAAGTTTATCATCATCCACTCCACTACTTTGTAATTGACTAAGAGTAGTTGTAAGAGAATGAATTTGCTGTTGTAAATTTTGATAAGTTTCATCATAGATTCTACGTTCTTTTTCTAATTGTAGACGCTCTTTTTCAGGATCATCTGTTGATTGTGCAAAAGATAATGGGGATGTAAAAAATCCTGTAACTGCAAAAAATGTCAATACAAATAGAAAAATTCTTTTCAAGTGTTCATCTCCAAGATGAGCCTGTTAAAAGTATTCAAAAAAACGAAATTCGTCGAGATATTTTAAGAAATAATGATGTTAAGAAAAATTGAAACTTTCAACTTGAGATTTGGTTGGATTTTAATTAAGACAAGATGAATAACGGACCCGACCGGATTCGAACCGGCGACCTATTGCTCCGCAAGCAATCGCACTATCCAAGCTATGCAACGAGTCCAAAAATTTTTGGAGATTTACGCTTAATTTGGATTGCGATTATTGAGATTCTGCAAAAATGTATGGGGTTTCATCTGTTTCATGAAAAGTCCAAGCAGTCGGCAAAGATATTGTTTGAATTGTGTTTAGATTATTGTTTTCAATTAATGTACCCCATCCAGCTTCATTTTTTGGATCTGGGGGGTATTTTTTAGAATATGTTCCTGCAAAAACCCATCCTGCATTATTTTTCAAATTAGAAATTGAATTGATTTTTTCTAATACTCCTGATGACAAAGCAGTACCACCCATCTGTGCCAGACCGCCAATGAAAAATATTGGTTTTTTAAGATCAAGTGAAGTAAAATCAAACGATATAGCATCAGCACAAAAAGGATGAAAATCAAGAATTGCAGTCAAAGGTTTTTGTAATTCAACTAGCATATCATCAATTTCGATACTGTATGATTCTAAATTCAAAACTTTGGCGCAAAATGCAATTCTTCCATCACCTGATCCAATATCAATTATTTCAGAGTACCCAAGATCTTTTGCAAGTAAAGCTCCAATATAGCCAGACATTATCCAAGTAGGAGAAAATGGAGCTCTACTTGAAGAATATTGAATGCTGTTTAACCAATATTTGTTAATGTCACCTTCATAAACAATGCAATTTGTTTTACCAATTTTTTTTTCAAATGAATCATAATAGATTGGGTTCCTTGTTGCAAACTCATGCAACAATTCTAAATCATTTTCTTTTATTGGGAAAAGATCTGATTTTGATTTAGGAATTACTTCTTGAATCTGACTATTGCCGTCATAGGTTTTTACAAATTCTTTTTTTAATTCAACTAAATTC
>JABDKK010000173.1 GCA_013002265.1 Candidatus Nitrosopumilus sp.
TTGCAGTACCGCTTGGATTCGGAATATGGAAAATATCTCCTGCAAAAATAACAAAATCTACATGATCCTTGATGGAGGTATCTATTGATTGATTAAATGCATCATAGACATCCTGCGCACGCTCTTCTGTACCATATTGTACTAATCCCAAATGAGTATCTGAAATGTGTGAAAATAACATTTAGTCTAATAACAAATTTTTTTGTACTAATCCTTGAGTTGATTCCACTGCCACTTCTTTCATTTTATCTGCATTAGCCCAGGCATTAATTGCGCTTTGATCTGCCCCCATTATCTTTTCTTTAACTTCTTCAACATGAACCAGAGATGGTAAATTCGTCCACTGTCCTACAAGAACTGCATCGCCAACATTAAGTGAAGTCAGTTGGGCAATTAATTCGCGACTAGTTGATTCTGTTGCTGAGGCTATTTGACGTTGATCGTCTTCTTGAATAATTTTCATAATGGCAAATGAACCCATCTGGCTAAGTACATTCAAATCCACACTTCTTGGTCTTTGGGATACTACTCCTAATCCTAGTCCAAATTTTCTACCTTCTCTTGCAATCTTTGCTGCCCAATACTTTGCACTAGTGTCGTGATCCTTTGGAATGAATACATGTGCTTCTTCAATAATTACAAAAATTGGTGAGCTGAACTTATAGAATCTCTCCCTTTTTGTTCTCCCGTGTTTTGCAATACTTGCATCTTTTCTGTCTTTAAGAAGCTGTTGCAAGTAAAAGGCAACTGCAACATTTGCTTGTTTTTCTGACAATTCTGAAATATTAAGGATGTTTGTGCGCCCTTCTTTGATAAAACTAATTGGATCACCCATGTCAGGATCTAAAATATCTTCGAATCTTCTTTGGGCTTCTTCTATAATGTCTTGAACTCTGTATGCTGAAGTTCTAATCTCTTTTAATTTTTTATCTTCAGAGTTTACAATAAAATCAACTTCGTTTTCTAATTTACTCCAAAACTCTTTTGATTCTTTAACATGTTTGGTAAATGCCATTCTTAAGACACGTTGCTGAACATTAGCTCCATCTCTAATTTCTAAAACTTCTGACAGTTGATCAGCATCGAGTAATCTGGGATTGATTTTTGCATCAATTACATTGATTCTAGGTATGTTTAGTGACGTGTAGTCGTTATGGTAATCAAAAATTATCACAGTTCCTTTTAATTTTGAAATCTGTTTTGTTACAAGAGATACTAAGTTACTTTTACCCATTCCTGTCATTGCTAAAATTCCCAAATGTCTTGAAACTATTTTATCTAAATTGACTTTGGCATCAACTGTTTTGTTTCTCAACAGAGTTCCAATTTTGACCCAACCTTCATTTTTGGGACCAAAAATCTCTTCAAGGTCTTGTGTTGTAGGTTGAGTAATTTGTGTGCCTGGAATTGGTGGAATCGCAGGAATGATTGATTGGCCTTTTTTCAAATTTTCTAAATATCCTAAAATTCCAATATGTGCTGTGTATGTTTTGTCTCTCTTATTCATCTCAGCAATCTCAGTGCTCTCTGCTGCCTCATCAAAATTTCTTACATCAGTAAATGCTGCACTAGACACAGATGATTTCTCTACAAGTCCAAGAATTTCTTTATTTTCTGATGTTATCTTGATATATTCTCCTATTGATAATGCCCTTGATGTTATTGCAGTTACAAACGTGGGTTTTGATTCCCCTATTACAAAACCTAAACTCAACCTAATACCTCTCTTGAACCTATCTCATTACTTAATCCCAATAAACTTACCATTTTTGCAAGTTCTTTGTCTGATATTTTACAATTATTATGTGCCAACTTTAATGCATATGGATATCCGCCAACACTTGTTTTGAATAATTTGTTCATTATTGATTTTATTTCATTTTCATCATGCTGCGAACCTAAAAATTCTAGTTTGATAATTGGTGTCGAATCACTTAATCTGACAAATGTTGATGAAATTACTTTATCTGAGCCATATTTTTTTTCTACAAAAATTTTACTAAAACCTGGACTGTTGCTTACATGATTGTAATAAAAAATATCTCCTGCCAAGGATCCAAGATCTTCAAATTGTTTTTTTGTATTTGATGTCTTTGCAATAAATAATACATTGTTTCTTTTTTTCATAGTTTTAACAACCAAAGAATCTAGTGATGACTGTCTTGTCATAAACTGGGAGTGCAAAGATCCATCCATCAAAACCAAATCCACCATGTCCACTGTCCTCTCGCATGCATTAATTTCCATTTTACTTGCAATCTTTGAGAGATCCGTATCTGATCCTAATCCAGAATCATGCAAGTCCACTAATACTTCACCATCAGATTTGATTGAAACTGCAGTTGTAGCCCAAAGCTCAATTCCTTGAAATTTTGTATTGTTAAAACTACTATCAATGCCTGCAGTGACTACTTCTTCCTTGCTAGGCGTAAATTCTACCCAGTTTTCCCGTGCTTTTTTTAAAATCTGTTCGAATTTTGGACCTTTTAGTATTGACAGCATTTTGTCTCTGTTGATGATGGCATCTTTGTAGACAGTATTGAGCACAACAATAGTTCGTTAGTTTGAATAAATTCTTTAGGTTATACTAAACTTTGACAAAACTGATCCATCAAAATCACTTATCCAATTTTACCTTTGAGAACAATTTTCTCATTATCTCCAGAAGGTGTGCTTCTATCTATATATGTAATTTCATAAGAATCGCCAATGTGGATTACTTTTCCATCTATCTCCCTTGGAATTTTAATTTGAACTTCAAATGTGCTAGTATTTGGTCCTGTTTCAACTAGATAGCTTCTATTTGCATCAAATTTGGGATTTGCAAGGGTTGTTTTAATTCCGCCTTTTACTTTAAACTCAAATTGACTTAATGGAATTTTATCTTCATTTTTAGAATCTCTGTTTGCATCAGGTTCGTAAATTCTAAGTGTAAATTCATGCCCAATCCGTGAGCCAGAATTTGATTGAAAATTAGCGTATGTTGTAGTCAAAGGAATTGATTTGACTAGGATTCTTTTATCTCCAGAATTATCAGATTGATCTAAATATTTTATCACGACAATATCATCTTGTGCGATTGGTTTACCATTAATTGTAGCAGGTAATTCCAACTTTAAATAAAATTGTCCTGTGTTAGGACCAGTTTCAATCATTTCTTTAGGTCCTGTAATTGGAATTCCGTTGATTGTAAATTCAAACAATCCCTCAGTTGATACAATCTCAGGTGCATTGTGAGCCACATTCAAATCTTGATCTGTAATGTAAAAGTTGACTATTGACATATTTGATGCTGGAATAGTTTGGATTTCTCTTTGAGATTTCTGGGTTGGTATTGATTTCTTTTCAAGATCTGTAAATTTTATAGGAATTGCCAGCATGCCTCTTTTTTCCATCCTATCGGCAGTTTCTGGTTTTACACATGCTGCAAAACCATTTGTTCTAATTACCATCTCTAATCCCTCCTTACATTGGATGTTCTCTATTGCAATACCTTGATTCATCTGCTTTTTAGGTGATTCAATTACTGCCTCTGCTGAAAATACAATTGTCAATATTAGAAGCAAAATTACTGATGCGAAAACCATTTTTTGATATCCCATGATTTGTAATTGATTTTTTAATTAAAAAAGGATTGAGTATGATTTGTTCCCAATGAAACCATGATTGAGAATTTTCATTCTCCTTAAATTTGATTAAATCTAAGTTTCCCCATGATTTACAAACTGCTGTTTTTTGCTTCACTTTTGATTATCCCTACATCTGGAAGTGCCTTTGCAGAACACATCTTTAATCCTGACGCATTTGCACAATACCTTGACATCTCTCAATTAGAATCTGAAAAAGTTACTTTTACTTTTGATGATGTTGATTATGATGTCTACTATGGATATCACGGTAGTCTTGATGCCATGGGCTCTGATACTCTTTATCCTACATTATCCTCGATGAAAATTAACGAAGAAAGAAAATCTCTTGAAATAGTTATGGAGAATGTTCCTGAGAAAACTGATTTTTGGGTAAGGGCCCCTGTAGATGTAATTTATGCTGAGGGTGAAAAATTTACTGTCCTAGTTGATGGTGTCGATACTGGATATGATCTGATGAAATTTCCTAATGATTATGTAGTTGGATTTATAATTTCAGAAGAAACCAAAGAGATTGAGATAATTGGAACTAGAGTAATTCCCGAATTTGGTGCTTTCACAATTTTAATTCTAGGCGTGTCTGCTCTTGGATTAGTATATTTTTCAAGAAAGTCTTCTATTGCTAAAACTTGGACTAGAATTAATTAAGCGATGAATTTTAGTATAATTGCTTGAAAAAAATTGGTCTGCTTGGATGCGGTGCAATTGGAACTCAAATTGCACTTGCCATTGATTCAGGACAAATTCCTGCAACTTTGACACATGTCTATGACGGCTCTAAGAATGCATCTGAATCCCTTGTAGATAAGCTAAAAAATAAACCAGTCATCGTTGAAAACTCTCATCTTTTATCTTCATATCCTGTTGATATTGTAGTCGAAGCTGCATCTCAGGGGGCTGTAAGGGATGTTGGACTAAGCATATTGCAAAATAAACGTGATCTAATGATCATGAGTGTTGGCGCACTGC